>JBAYFW010000001.1:0-25847 GCA_041667005.1 Minisyncoccota bacterium
ATAGTTCTGGAAAGTGATCGAAGCGTAAGTTCGCGATTCTTGCTGAACCGAGACGCCTTCTTTGGCCTCAATAGCCTGATGAAGGCCATCGGACCAGCGGCGACCAGGCTGCAAACGGCCGGTGAACTCGTCGACAATGACGATCTCATTGCCTTTAACAACATATTCCTTATCGCGATGATAGAGTGCGGTCGCTTTGATGGCTGTCTCCAGATGGTGAACCGACTTTATACCCTTATCGGTGTAAATATTGTCTATGCCCAAAATCTTCTCAGCTTTGCTGATGCCAGCTGCCGTCAGAGAAATAGAGCGATGCTTTTCCTCGACAATATAATCTTCCTCCACCTTGAATGATCGGACCATAGAGGCAAACTGCCGATATATGCTTTCGGCATCTTTGACCGGAGCGGAAATTATGAGAGGTGTCCGGGCTTCGTCGATCAAGATTGAGTCGATCTCATCGACAATGGCATAGTTGAAATCACGCTGGCGCAAGCGGGCCGGCTCATATTCCAGATTATCACGCAGATAATCAAAACCGAATTCATTATTGGTTCCGTAAGTTATGTCAGCCCTGTAGGCTTCTGGTCGAGAAACTGGCCGAAGAAATTCATGAACCACTTTGAAAGCACCAATGGAGTCGCGTTCTTTATCCAACGGGTCTGTTGTGCCTTTTCCTCTTGCATTGTCATTCCCGCGAAGGCGGGAATCCAGTGTCTGGCCACTTAATCCAGAATCCTTGGTTTGATCCTGGATTCCCGCCTTCGCGGGAATGACACGATCACGATGTTCCGGATCATATACAAAGGAAGACTCATGATTGATCACACTCACCGAGAGACCAAGAGCAGCATAGATCTGACCCATCCAGACGGCATCTCGGCGAGAGAGATAATCATTAACGGTTACAATATGAACACCTTTGCCGGAAAGAGCGTTCAAATATGCCGGTAAAGTCGCCACCAAAGTTTTACCTTCACCGGTCCTCATCTCGGCAATAGCACCGGAATGGAGAACCATGCCGCCCAGAAGCTGGACATCGAAATGCCGCTGACCCAAAGTCCGCCTGGCCGCTTCCCGAACCACGGCGAACGCCTCCGGCAAGATCTCGCTTAAGGCTTTCTCATAGTCAGAATCGGATTTAGAGGAATCATTAAAACTCTCGCTTTGCTCTACTTTCAAATCTCCAATCTCTAATCTCGATTCTCTTACTCCCAGCTTCTTTCTAAATTCCGCTGTTTTCGCTTTCAGTTGTTCATCACTTAAAGCCTTAATAGCCGCTTCAAAAGCGTTAATTTTGGAAACAATCGGGGCGAATTTCTTCAAGCTCCCCGTTGGTGCCGAACCGTTGAATTTGCCTAGAAATGACAGGAAAGACATGAAAGCACTTTAGCACAAAACTTGCTCTAATTCACCCACTCCACCTCAGCTTCAATCTTAATGCCTGTCTTTTCAAAGACACAATTGGCAATCTCCCGGCTCAGTTCCATAACCTCAGAAGCCGTTGCCCCGGAACGAGCCACGATAACCAAGGCCTGCTTTTCATATAGATAAACATGTTCATGGCCTTTGCCTTTAAGTTTGCAAACCTTGTCGATAATCCAGCCAAGAGAAACTTTTACAAAACCATTTGGTTCTGGATAGCTCGGCAAATCAGGATAATGGAGTTTCAATTCGACAGACTGTTGCAGAGAAATAATCGGGTTCTTGAAGTAAGAACCGGCCGTTCCCCACTGTTTCCAATCGGGTAGTTTGGCCGCTCTGATACCAATAACAGCTTCCCGAACCTCGGCTGGTGTTGGTAACCGCCCCAAATTCTTCTCTTTGAAATAGAGAACCAAATCTTTATACTCTATATTGACTCGCCCATCCCGAGTCAGCTTGAAAACTGTCCGGCTGATTATATGACGACCTTTTTGATGTTTGAAAATACTATCTCGATAGGCGAAAGCGCATTCGGCTTTGGAGAGATTACTGAAATTTAAATTTTGCGTATCAAGAACTCGAACTGATTCAAGAACATCCCCAATATCAACTCCGTAAGCGCCAATATTCTGGACGGCCACCGCCCCAACTGTCCCTGGTATGGCCGAAAGGTTCTCAAGACCGCAAAAACCTCGACTGACCGACTCGGCAACGAGATCATCCCAAATTTCGCCGGCCGCGGCCGATACGCGATCATCAGAAAAAGTTACACCCTTAAGCTCCATCTTTATGACCAAACCGGCAAAACCAGCATCAGAGATGAGAAGATTAGAGCCGCTCCCTAAGACAAAATAAGGAATATTCTTCTCCTGGGAAAATTTGACAGCCTCAACTAAGTCTTCCTCGCTTGCAACCTCACAAAAGAACCGGGCCGGGCCGCCAATTTTAAAAGTCGTATACTGAGCAAGAGGAATGTTTTCTTTGATTTGCATGATGAAATAGGCATACCGGAAGTCAAAGCCTCTCTACTTAGCTTGATAAGTTATTTTAATAAAGTTTTGCGCCCAATGATGGCGACGGGTGCGAGCTCCAAATAAAATGTTTAAATTTAATGTGAGTACAGCCGTCGCCATCATTTGGTACAATCCTGATTTATTATAACCTGAATTTCAATAAAAATGCAAAGCGAACAACCAAAAAGGCCGATCTGGACCCTAAAACGCAAAAACCCGCCGAGTGCGGGACTTTGCGAAACATTTATTCTTGGAAACTCACTGTATCACGAGTTTATCTTACCATATTTACAGACAAAAGCAAGCGAGAAATCCCCAAGTTATCCACAGTTTGATAAACAAAAACAGAGATTTGTAATTGGATATTAGTAATTAGGAAATCACATTTTTTAATTGTTCTCTTCTCATCTCTAATTTCTAATCTCTAATCTCTAATTCGCTACTTGATGCTTTTAATGATCGCTTCAATCTGATCTTTAAGATCAGGCCGATCTTTCTCCATACCACGCAAAGTCGCAACCGATTGAGAAATGTAACCGGCTGTATATTGGATCTGGGCTAGCCGGAGAGGCAGGTTTATATCAGACGGAGTGGCCGCGGCCAGCTTTTTGTAGACGGCGATAGCCTTGTCATATTCCTTGAGGCTAACATATGCCTGAGCCATTTGGGCTGTCTCAAAGATCGTCGTGTCCGGAGCGGCGATCATCCGGGCGACATTTTCCTGTCCGGCTAGAACCAAAACCGTCAGATAGGCGGCCTTAACCTGATAGAAATCCGGCGCCGCTTCATAGGCGCCCTTCAAGAGGCTCAAAGCTTCGGCCAGTTTGCCGTTATTCAGATACGTAGTGGCCAACTCCAAACTGATTGTTTGCTTAGCCGGAGAAAGCTCATGGGCGGAGAGAAGAATTGGTAAAGACTCGGTAAATTTGCCAACACTATTCAGATATGAACCGCCCAAAGTGTAGATCCGAGTGTCCTTAGGAGTAACAGAGATTTGGTCTTTGAGAGCCGTGTCAGCCAAAGCGAAGAAAGCCTGTTTGGTCGGACCAGGAACTTGAGCGGCGCTAATCGTCCGGCCGGCACAGAAGAGAATCTGTTCCCTGATCTCTTGATTGGCGGCGTAGGAATTGACATTCAAGGCGCTTTGGAACAGAGCGGCATCAGGGCTATTGCTACCGGAACAGCTCTGCATGGCATAAATCAGTTGGGTATTAGCCCGAATAACCCTGATATTAAAGAAGTAAATGCCGGCAATCAAAACCACAATAACAATTGGCAAAACAATGTATTCGACGGCGTCATTCCTTGTCGGCTTGATTCCGAAAGGCCGGACCGCCCACTCACTTGAAAAAGTGTTGACCAGGCCTAGGGCAGCAAAGAACAAAGCGTAACTGGCCAGGTTATCGAAGACGAAGAAGTTATGGATAGCGTAGCCGGCCAAGAGCCCAGTTAGAAGGCTTTTCTCGGCCAGAGAAAGATTGTTCTTCCTCTGCCAAATGACTCGAAGGAATATGATATAGAGTGCGAGATAGGCAATAAGCCCAACAAAACCGGTCGCCACGAACCAGTCAAGAAAGACATTGTGAGCCCGGTCGAACCATTGCTCCTGGTTGTACATAGCCGGGTTGTAGTTGGCGTTGAAGATATAATTGAAATTCTCCTGGCCCCAACCGAAAATCGGTCTTTCCATAGTTCCTTTCAAAGCCATCGGCCAGATGTAACCGCGAGCCTGAGTCTTAACATCGGAGAGAGAAATTGTTGCCAAACGGTTCAGAACTTCGCTATTTTTTATGAACTGGCTGCCACGATTGAACCAGAAAACTAGACCGACTAGGATGATGAGAATAACGATGCCCGCCGAAATAAACCTGGAAATCCTGGCTTCCTTCTTGGCCAGAAGAGCATATAGAACCAAGGCTAAAATAATTCCGCCAAGCAAGCCAAGAATCGTACCGCGAGTCTGTGTTTCAAAAATCAGAAATGAAAAAAGAAGGGGCAAGATGTAGTACGGATAAAGAACGGCCAAAACAAAGACGATAAAACCGACCAGGAATGACCAGAAATGGGCTTTGATGAAAACCCCTAGAAGCGGCAAAAAGGCGCTTGATTCAGAGGCTCCGTAGACGAAAGTCAGGAAGATTATGGCCGACACGATCGAGAGCCAGAAGATCCAAAGACGTTCCCTTCTGATCTTCCAGGTCCACCTAACCTTCTCTCCCAGGAAAAGATAGACAACCATACCGGCATTGATGAGCATGTAGACGGCCAGATAAGCCGAGTTACCAAGTGAGGCATCAAGACGAGTGCTACCTTGATGAATAGCCAGGACTCCACCCAATTGCAAAAGTCCATAAAGAGCGGCAACCAGAGCCGTACCTAAAGAAAAGAGCAGCCAATTCTTCCAATGGCGCCGACCCTCCTCGCCATGGCCAAAAAGACTAGTTGAAGTCACGAAGAACATCCAGAGATGAAGAACAGTGATCCAGCCTTCCATACGCTCAAAGTTAGACCAGAAGCTTCGAAGCGGATTAACTCCCAGAAGATTAGCCACCAAGCTAACTAGGGCGAATATGGAAATAGCCAGGAAAAGCGGGGTGATCTTCGGCCGATATTTCGCATCAATGAAGGCCAAGATAAGCCAAGCGGCGAAAGCCACCTCGACCAACATTCGGAAATAGAAAGCTTTTCCGGTTATGAAAGGAAAAAATAAAGAGTTATCGACAATAAGCGGGAAAAAAGGGATCAGAAACAAAGCGGTAAAAGCCACAGCCGATGAGATTTTTTTTATTTGCATAAGTTCTTTTATTAAGTTTTGGTCACTATAACATAAGGGGTATCGGAAATACTAGAGTCGAAGTCAGTAGGGCTCGCCCACTATTCTTTTACGAAGCTCCGGCACATCGACATAGCCCCCCAAGACCGGTTCATTTTCCGCCAATTTCACCAAAAGGCGCAATGTCGCCTTCTCGGTCGGGTGGGCCGGATCGTAGAGTTCCTTGTCTGACGATCCAATGGCCTTAAGATCTCGCAGATCATAAAAGCGATAGCCGTGCTGACTGAATACGGCCCTGAGTTGGCTCGGGACTTTCCGGATGTTATCTCCATATTCGCCGGGAAGAGACTGGATCTTTTCGTAAATCTCTTCGGCATAAGGAGAAAAGTAGCCGATAACATATACATTTCTCTGGCGGCTAGCTTCGAGGAAATTTCCGATTTCGGTTAAATTTTCCGGATCAGCCGTCGAATCAAAGCTGGCTACGGGCTTTCCAGCCACAATTCCCGATAGATTTTGTGCTATGAGATTTGGCACTTTTTCGATTATGACTTTAATCTCTTCAGCATTCCCACGGGAAAGGCTTCCGTCTTTTCGATATCCTTCGTGGCGAATCAGAGCATTCAAACCAATCGACGGCAAAATGGCTTTTTCCCTAAGTAGTCCGGACAGACTGAATTTCTTGTTAAGATAGCTTATATAAACCTCACGCCAACCGGAAACAAGAAAAAGCTTAAGGCCCGTAAGCATTTCTCCACCCCTCACGGTTTCCTCTGGAGCGCGCTCATCAGTTAGAAAATTAGATAAGTCCAAAAGAATTACTTTGAGTTTGGCCTCTTTTGGAATATTGGCTAGAAATTCACGCAATTCGGAAACTTTATGCATCGGCACGCCGGCATTATAGAAAGCCGTCCCGTCCTTAAAGAAATCAGAACGAAAGGTTAGCGTCCGAGAGCGTCCGAACACGGCGATTTCCGGATCATGAACAATCGTTTGGAAAATCTTATACGATTTGTCGTTTATGCCGGTAAAGGCCGACATGTAAAGAATATCTTGTGAACTTTCATTCTGCTGTCTGACAACCGTCTGGGCCGAAAGAAATTCTCCGCTCAATACGAATACGGTAAACGGAAATAATAGCAACACCGCGATCGGAATCAGGAAAATCAGAAGTTTTACTAGGAATAGTTTCATTGTTTAAAATTGGAAATATATGAAAGTCCGGGCGCCTAAATATCCAACTCCTAGAATCGTAAAAATTAGGAGATAATACCATCCCCAGCGAAGCAAAAGACTTTTGTTTTCGAAGATAAACTGGGTCTTTCGCTTAGCTTTCAAATATTGGATATACTCGAGAAGAATCATCGCCAGAACTATTACGAGAATCGATTGCGAACGGAGGCCGATATTTTCAAGAGTAAATATATTCCTCCAATTGAGTAAGAATGACGGCAAATCGGAGAAAGCCCGTCCAAGTTTTTCGAATACCTGAAAGGCCTGGCCCAGGCTTGCCGCCCGGAAAAAGACAAAGCTGATCGTTACCAATATGAAGGTCGCGATCACCTGCCAAGATTTCTCTAATGACGGTCTTTCGGCAAGTCCAATCGCCCGAGAAAGGTGTTTCCTGATTTTGGCTGTCCAGATTGAAAATACGCTATACAGCCCATGAATCAAGCCGAAAACAACATAGGTCCAGTTGGCTCCATGCCATAAGCCAATCAAAGTGAAAGTCACGAGGAGACTCAAATTGATTCTTGATTTTGTCACTCTTTTACCGGCCAGGGCCAGCGGATAATAGAGGTAATCACGAAGCCAATTTGACAGAGAAATGTGCCAGCGGCGCCAGAAATCTCCGATCGATCGGGCTGAGAAAGGCCGATTGAAATTGTTAGTGAGATCATAGCCGAAGACCAAGGCCGAACCGACGGCTATATCAGAGTAGCCGGAAAAATCGCAATACAACTGGTACGAGAAAGCGAAAACGGCCAGGAAAACGGTAAAGCCGTTCATTACTTCGAGATTGGAGTAAACGGCGTTGACCAAGGGCGCGATCTTGTCGGCAATGACCAGTTTCTTCCAAAGGCCCCAGAGTATGAGTTCCAGTCCACGTCTGACCTTCAATGAATCGAAAGGATGTTGTTCCCGGAATTGGTGGAGCATATGCTGAGGCCTTTCGATCGGTCCGGCCACAAGTTGGGGAAAGAACATTATATAGAGCGCGTATATTCCGAGATTACGTTCCGGTTCCTGTTTGCCGCGATAGACCTCGATCACATAACTCAGACTTTGGAAGATATGGAAAGACAGTCCCAGAGGCAAGGTAATTTGGAGGATAACGAGCGGATAATTCCAATGGATGATGCTGGCCAAAGCTGCTGCGTTTTCGCTAAAGAAGTTAAAGTACTTGAAAAAGAAAAGTGCACCGAGGTTGGCAACGAGGCTACCGATAAGGAAAAATCTCCGCCTTGTGCCCGTTGCCTTCGAAATCCGCAAACCGAAAAAGAAATCGGTCGCGATCAACGCAAACAAGATGAGAACGTAGGCCGGCACGAAAGCCATGTAGAAGTAGCAGCTGGCCACAAATAGAAGCGCCGGCCGGTACCGGTTCGGGATCGAGTAGTAAGCGATGAAAACCGCCGGCAAAAATATCAGAAACTGGAGAGAGTTGAAAAGCATTTTAAGATACGCATTCCGGCGCGACAAGAACTGTCAGTGTCTTCACATTTTGCGAAGCCTCCGAGCAAAGAATTGCGACCTGCTCGGCCACATCTTCTGCCGTCGCCAATTTTTTCGAGGGAATTTTTTCTCGAACCATATCCAGAAAGGCTTTCGGCGTGGCTTTATTCAAACCTCCGGCCATCACCCCCGGCGCGACGGAGTAGACTCTGATACTATAGGCAGCCAACTCCTCTCTGAAAGCGACCAGCATTCCTTGAACGGCGTATTTGACCATACTATATGCGCCTCGTGCTTTGGTATTGCGGTCAGTCACCACACCCGCCGTGGTAATGCCGACAATAACTCCCTCCTTATGCTCTTTGAGCCGGCTTACGCAATTTGAAAGAAAATTGAAGCTACCGAAAACACCGGCTTCGAATTGCTCGCGAACATCTTCAAGACTCGAAGCCGAAAGCTGTTTCGGCCTGGGTAGAGAGCCGCTGGCGTCTATAACGGCAAAGATCGGCCCTATTTCCCCCTCGATTCTTTTCAGAACTTCCTTAGTAAACCGGGTGTCCCCGAAATCGCATTGATAAGCCCGATGGCCGCCTCCTGAAAGCCTGGCCAGAGCTTGGTCGACAACATCCTCTTTAGTCGTATGATAAAGCAAAGCGATAATAAAACCGTCTTGGGCTAAATGGCGAACAATGGCTGAGCCGACGAAACCCATGCCGCCGGCAACCACCGCTATTCTCAAATTTTTATTCATGATTAATGCTGATATCTTTAAACGATTTTATTAGGCAAGCACTCGGGTTGTCGCTTCTCCCGTGGCCGCAATCTCTTGGCCTTTGGAAATGGAAATATCAATCTTGACTATTCTAGTGGAATGACTCCTCGATGTCACCGTGCCTATAACTTTAAGAGTCTCGCCGATAAAAACCGGCTTTTTGAATAAGAGCGTCTGACCGAGATAGAGACAGCGCTTACCGGGAATGTGCATTCCGACGAGTCGCGAACAAAGCGATCCGACTAACATTCCCTGAACAAGACGCCGGCCAAATTCGGTTTTTTGGGCATATTCCTCATCCAAATGAAGCGGGTTTTGATCGCCGCTAAGTCTGGCGAAAGTCTCCACGTCTTTTTCAGTGAAAGCGTGTTCGAAAGTTATCGTGTCGCCCACTTCGATGTCTTTAACTGAAAGGTCCGGTATTTCCATGTCATTTTCCCCTCGCTTTTACCGCTTTTCTCAAGTCACCGACCGTTTTGGCATTCATAACTTCATCCATGGTGAAAGAGAAGTCGAAGCGTTTTTCCAATTCGGCGATGAAAAGCAGATAATTCATTGAGTCCCAAGCGGGAATATCTTTGGCGGACATTTCATTGCGAATATCCTCGATCTTGATCTTGAATATCTGAGCCAGTATTTCATTAAAACTTTCCATAGGTGGTTGTTATCCAATCGGGACCGACCGGAACCGAAGGTATATTGAAATAATTATTTCCATTAAGGAGCTTTCCCGCGAATTCCTGGGCTGGAGCGTTTTTAGGCGTTTCTTCCAGAGCTATCGTCAGCCTGTCTGCCCCCTCTTCGCGAGCCCGCTTCATAATAGTCGTGAGAAATGCGTCCTCGACGCCGCGTCCGAAAACACGGCAACTCATGAGCAACGACTGGATATACCACTCTTTCTCTTTCTTCGAAATCAAAGCAAAAGCAATTATACCGTAATTGCCGAATTTATCGAGGAGGGAGGCGTGGAATACGGCACAAGAAGGGTCTTCGGCGCAAATCCGAATCTCCTCGACCGAAAGGGGCCGCTTCAAAGTATTGAATTGATTGGTCTTTCCGGTAAGCTGGGAAAGACGCTCAAGTGAATCCGTGTTATCTTCGTATACTTCGAGAGCGAGAGACAAGCTTCTCAGGAATTCTTCCCGACTTCCATGCCTTTTCTCTTCCTCTTTCCTTAAACGCTCCGTGACATAGAGATTACCCCGCATTTTATCCTCGTTCGTAATCGCTTCTTTACCGAAACAATCGAGCGTGTTTAAAAAACGGGCATAGTCTCCGGGATCGGCTGGCAGATCGGGCGTCAGAACTTCCGGGACAAGCTCCCGGACCAAGCCGCGGTTAATATGATCGTCATCAAGGAAGACCATGGAATCAAGGCCGATATTCAGTTCCGCGGCCAACTCGCGGATGTTCTGGGCCTTGTCATTCCAATTGATGCGGCTAGCCGCGAAATGTTTCTCCTTAAGGATCATGTTGGGATGATTACGGATCACATTCCAAGCCTCTTCGGGATTATTTCGGCTATTGATCGCCAAGATCACGCCCCGACCGTAAAGATCGAGAATGGCCTGCTGGAAAGCCAAATAGGCGTTGCCCGGCCAAACAACCGAGAGGACGATATTTTCGAAACCGTCTTCTCCGACAATGCCTCCCCAAAGAGTATTGTCCAAATCCAGCACCAGGCATTTTTTCACGGAATTCATGATGATGGAATTGGGAATATATTAAAAAGCCGCAATGGCGACGGCCATCTTTGCCGAATGAGAGATGGAAATATGAAGGGAAAGTTTTTTCTCTTTGCTCCAGATTTCTGGCCGACCATCGAGATCATGCCGCACTTCCAGTTCAATGAAAGGGTACTCGGCGGTACCAAGAGCCTTGCTGGCGGCTTCTTTGGCCGCAAAGATGCCGGCAAAATGCGGCGCGGAATCTTTATGCTCCAGACAATAAGCGATTTCCAATTTTGAAAATGTTTTGACCAAAAAGCGCCGCTTGATCTGGCTTCGAATAGACTTGAAACGAGAGATCTCCGCCACATCGACGCCCAGTCCGCGCAAGCCAATTTTAACCGTCTTCATCTGGCGATTGTATCAATAAACTGGCAACCATTCAATTCACCAATTTTCTCTGTTATACTAAACTTCATGAAACGTCTCATAAAAAACGCAATTGTCGGACGCCAATGGTCACAAAGATTTTTTACGAAACTCCTGGGTATTTCACTTGAAGGGCTAAATATGGTCGGAGCCGGTCGAGGACCGCAAACATGGGGAGAAGCCTGGGCGATCAAATATGTCCTCTCGAAGAGCCGGGCCAACCCGGTTGTGTTTGACGCTGGAGCACAGGGCGGAGATTACATGAACGAGATCTTGAATATTTCCCCCACTTGCACTATATACGCTTTCGAACCGGCAAAAAGAGCTTTTATCAAACTTCAAGAAATATTTCAAAATCATCCAAATATCAATTTGATAAATATCGCGCTCGGAGCCGAAAATACCACCACTCCTCTCTTTTCGTCCGAAGGAGTCGACGGAGTCGATAGTTTGTATAAATTGCCGGATACCAAAGCTAACCATTTTGTAGTTAGCCGCGAAGTGCACGTATCTACCATAAATGGCTTTTGTAAAGATCGAGGAATTTCATATATTGATTTACTCAAACTCGATATCGAAGGAGGAGAACTAGCCGCCCTGAAGGGTGCCGAGACTATGATCAAAGAAGAAACAATATCTTTCATTCAATTCGAACACTCTAATGCTTCATTCTATGCCGGGTATCGTTTTAAAGAAATATTTGATTTACTTTCACCTCACTATAGAATTTATCGCATCCTCAGGCACGGCCTGACAAAAATCTTGGAGCCGAGTGCGCTCCAAGATTTGCCTTTCGCAGTCAACTATCTGGCAGAATCCAGAAAGATTAAGGAGCGATTGTAATCTGGGCACTTATCCCCGAAGACGCTCCGAAGCCAGTCCATGTGTTGCTTTGCGTATAAGAAGTTGTATTAATGATACCGTTGCTGTCCCCAACTTGGCAACCACTAAAATCTCCTTCCCTTTGGGTCCAATTTGAACTACTAAAACCATTTTGACCCACCGCTGTGCAAGTAATGTAGACGGACCAATCATTTGTACCTGTCACGCTACCTGTACCACCACTACCTGTCGTCTGGGAGAATGTGAACGGATCCGAAACGGCCGGTTGACTGATCAGACGATACCAATCCGGTTGACTTGTACCGACATTGCTATATGTAACTACTTGCTCAGAAATATACCCTCCTCCTGAACAGCTCAAAGTATGAGAACCAGTGGAAGGGTTCGCCAAAGTCTGTATTTCAAGCCAATTGGAACCACCGTTTCCCCACTGAGCAGTTGAAAGGTGATTCAAAGAAGTTCCGTTATAAGTGCAAGTTGAGTTGCCAGATGAACTTTTTATGATTGCGACGATCATAAAATTACCGCTTGCGTTATTAAAAGAGAAAGAACCAGAAGAATCCGCTCCTGAACTGCTGAAGGAAATAGCAGAAACCGGTACTTTATAATTTAGACCGTAAGTGCCCAAATAATAGCTTCCATCATATAAGAAATGCGCCGTATCTATACTATTAGCCGTACTCGTCAAAGTTGGAGTAACACCATTTGGCCACTTGACATCTGATGGCCAAGTCACCGTACGGCCACCCGTCGAGTCTTGGCCGAGAATTAAAGTGTACTCACCGCCGGCTTGCCCACCGCCAAAAACAAGAGTAGGACTATTCGAAAGTGTCAGCGACTGCACATTCCCAGCTGACCATAAAATGGTCGACGATGTCGCTGTCACCAATCTACTGTATATCGCACCAGTAACATCTAGTTTAGATTGTGGATTTATATTTCCAATTCCAACATTTCCATTTTCATCAATATTAAATAATCCGGCTGCAAAAGACTCAAATGGAGAAGCGAAGGCCCAGCCACAGATTCCAACTACTGCTAATAGAAACGAGACAAAGATTTTTTTGTTTTTACTCATAGAGAGTATGAGATTAAAATTGATTAATCGTTTACTAATACCTGCAATCATAACATTTACAAATGATCGTGATATTTCATACATGTGAATAAGATTCTATAAAACCGCCCCTGACCTTACTTGACACCTTTTGACACCCTGCTATCATAGACCATCATGGAGGAAATAAAGCCCTTAGCCATATACACTACCGACGAAACCCGCAAGGCTTTAAGGATTAGCGAGAGTACCGTCAAAAGAATGCTCAAAAAGGGCCTCCTCAAGGCCAATAAGGTCGGCGGCCAGTACCGCATCTTGGGCAAAGAGATCCTTCGCCAAGTCTCACCTGAACTAGAAAAAGAGGCCGTCCAGTCCTATCTGTCCCTCAAGAAAAAAGTCGTCAATAAATTAAACAAATGGTAGACTTCAACGATATGTCATTAAACTCTAGTCCGACAATTACCATACGTCCAAAAAAAATCTTCCGTATTTCCGATCTTTCAGAATTATGGAAATACCGCGAACTTATGTATTTTTTTGTCTGGCGTGATCTCAAGGTACGCTATAAGCAGACTTTCGTCGGCGTCGGCTGGGCCCTTTTTCAACCATTTATAAATATGGTTGTCTTTTCGATCTTTTTCGGCCAACTGGCCAAGATACCTTCCGATGGTGTTCCTTACCCTATTTTCGTCTATGTCGGCCTTCTTTTTTGGCAATTTTTCTCCAGCGCCCTAGCCGATACCAGCAACTCCTTGGTCGGCAACCAGGCCATCATCACCAAAGTTTATTTTCCTAGGCTAATTCTACCCATTTCTTCTGTGGCCACGAAATTCGTGGATTTTCTGGTTTCCTCGGTCATCCTGGTCGGCCTGATGTTCTATTACGGCTATACACCACATCTCATCGGTTTTTTGCTCACTCCTCTACTCTTGGCTATCAGCTTCATGGCGGCCGTTGGCGGTGGACTCTTCTTGGCGGCCATTAATGTCAAATACCGCGATGTCCGCTATGTTCTCCCCTATTTCATCCAATTACTGATGTTTTTGACCCCGGTTATCTACCCGGCTTCGATCGCCGGAAAATACTCCATCTTCTTGGCCCTGAACCCAATGATGGGAGTCATCCAGAACGCTCGAGCCGCCCTTCTCGGCACCGCCCCGATCAACTGGACCCTTCTTGGCATATCCTTCGTCGCTTGTCTCATCCTTTTATTTGTCGGCATCTATGTCTTCAAAAAGGTCGAGAGATATTTCGCCGACATCGTCTGAACCACATATGAATCCCATAATCGAAGTAAAAAACATCGGCAAGAGATACAAGATCACCCACGAACGCGGGCGGTATGTGGCTTTGCGCGACGTTCTTACGGCCATTATCCGAAAACCTTTCGCTTATATGAAGCAAAAAGCCAAATCGGTGGCCGGCCTTTCGAAGAAAGAGGATTTCTGGGCCCTCAAAGACATAAATTTCACCATAAATAAAGGCGAAGTTGTCGGGATTATCGGAAGAAACGGCGCGGGCAAATCGACTCTTCTCAAGATTCTTTCTCAAATTACGCCGCCGACGGACGGCGAAATAATCATGCGCGGCAGCGTTGGCAGTCTTCTTGAAGTTGGAACTGGTTTTCATCCGGAATTGACCGGCCGAGAGAATATCTTTCTGAACGGCGCGATCCTCGGTATGGGTCGGAAAGAAATCGCCAAGAAATTCGATCAGATAGTCGATTTCGCCGGCATCGCCAAATTCCTCGATACTCCCGTCAAGTATTACTCTAGTGGGATGTACGTTCGATTGGCTTTCTCGGTGGCCGCCCATATGGAACCGGACATTCTCCTAGTTGATGAAGTCTTGGCCGTCGGCGACGCCGAATTCCAGAAGAAGTGCTTGGGTAAAATGGAAGAAGTTACACGGAAAGACGGGCGGACAATCATCTTCGTTAGCCACAATCTCGACGCCATCGAAAAGTTATGCAAAAAGACCATCCTCCTCAAAAACGGCCAGATCGAAGCTATCGGAGAAACAGCCGGCATAATCAAGCGTTATCTTTCTGAAAACGAGATCGATTCGAAAATTCCGCTCAGAGAGCGGCCCAGTCACGGCGCCGGCAAAGTGATCTTTACCGGCTGCGAACTACTGGGCAACACGCCGGAAAACGGTTCCCTGAAAATTAAGATTTCTTACGAAAACACAACAAGCCATGCTTACGAAAATGCCCGGATTTCTCTCTCCATAAAAAACGCCGAGGGAATGCATCTTTCCAATATGACCAATAGCGTTCTTGACCAGCGAATCGATTTCTGGCCGGGCAAAGGCGACATTGTCCTAGAGATCAAGAATTTCAATTTGGAGAGCGGAGAATACTGGATCGACCTCTTTATGTCGACCGATGACGTCAATTCGGAAATTTTGAGCTGGATGGCCGATGCCGCTCTGGTCAAGATCAACAACGACACCTTCTATCGGACGGAAAAGCTTCCACCGGTGCCCTGCAAGATGTTCTTCGATTTCACATTCCAAAATGTCAAACCTACGGAAACTACTCAGAAATAAATTCTATTCGGCCAGAAACAGGCTTTTCCCGGCCAAGGAGTACGAAAATCAATCGTATTCCCAGGAAGGCGAAGACATGGTCTTGAATAAAATCTTTGGCGGCAAAAACCGCGGCTTTTATGTCGATGTCGGGGCTCACCATCCCTACCGTTTTTCCAACACTTATTTTTTCTACAAAAAAGGCTGGAGAGGAATAAATATCGATCCGAATCCGGGCACCGTCGCGCTCTTCAGCAAAAAAAGGCCTCGTGATATAAACTTGGAAATTGGTATTAGCTCCAAGAATGGCACAATGAAGTATTACGAGTTTAGTGAGCCAGCCTTAAACAGTTTCTCCGAAGCACTTTCCCAGGAAAGAAACCGGCTTAGCGGCTGCCGGATAGTGTTCATAAAAGAAGTGCCAGTCGTCCGGCTAGATAAGGTTCTCGATGAGAATATCAGGGACGGACAAACTATAGATTTCATGAGTATTGACGTCGAGGGACATGAGCTTGAAGTTTTGAAGTCCAATAATTGGAGTAAGTACCGGCCGACCGTTATCCTGGTCGAGATACTAGATTTTGATATGATAAGACCCAGCCAGTCAGAAATCTTCAATCTTCTGGTATCATTAGGCTACAAGCTGTACGCCAAGACGGGATTAACCAACATTTTTATCTTGAAGCCCTAGAGAAATTTGTGGCGTTTATCTACTTTTATAAGAATTCTTAAGATAAAAAAATGATCAGAAATACTTTAAAAAAAATTAGCGCCGGGTTCGAGAGAGCTTCCGGCCTCCGCATTATTCCCTCAAAGAAAAAGCAGGGCCTTTATGGCGCCTGCAAAACCGTCCTGGGTATAAAAGATATCCCGCCCCGGAAACCGGACCCCAAAGAATATTCGACCATCGTCGGCAAAGGTTCTATTGTTCCCTGCCAGCAAGAGTCATACTTTCTGGCTCTTCGGGAATATGTCCAGGAAAAGGACGTCGTGCTCGATGTCGGCTTCGGCCTCGGTTATGGCATGAATATCCTTTCTATAAAAGCCGGGGCCATTCACGGTGTCGATATCGACAAAAAAGTCTATGATTACTGCAACGAGACCTTGATCGGCCGAAATCCGAAGATTGTTAAAATTTCCCTCTATGACGGATACAAGCTTGACTACCCGGACAATTTCTTTGATGTCGTAACCTGTGGCGATGTGATCGAACATGTTGAAGATTATCATCGTCTGATCAAAGAACTTCTCCGAGTTTCAAAAAGAGGCTTGTTCTTGAATACGCCGAACCGACGGCCCGAATACACCAACGCCGACGGCACGCCCAAAAATTATTGGCATCTCCGAGAATGGAATTATGAGGAATTAGACAAAATTATTAAGCAACATGGTAAACCGGACTGGAATTTCATCAACGGCCCTTTCGAGGGACCGTTCACAATTTCTAAAGTTCCCAAAGAAAACACTCTAGCCCTTTCACCTTTTATCAGAAAATCCTAAGTCGCCAAAATCACCATTATGTGCGGAATTTTTGGAGTTGCCGGAAATGATCTCAAAGGATATACCCCGAAAGTAGTCGAGGACGCCTTGACTGCTCTTTCCAAGCGCGGACCCAACGACAAAGGCGCCGATCATCTCTCTAATTGCATCCTTGGCCAAACCCGCCTTTCGATCATCGATCTCTCTGGCGGTCATCAACCGATGAAGGATAGCAAAAAAGACCTAACTATTGCCTTCAACGGTGAAATCTACAACTTTCTCGAGCTCCGTGAGACTCTCCAAAAAAAGGGCTATGTTTTCTCGACGCACTCTGACACCGAGGTTATTCTAAAAGCTTACCAGGAATATGGTAACGGGTGTCCGAAATATCTGAACGGAATGTTCGCTTTTGCCATCTGGGACGGCGGAAAGAAGGAACTTTTCATGGCTCGCGATCGTTTCGGCAAAAAACCCTTCTATTACGCTTTCGATCACAAAGCCAACCTTCTCATCGCCTCGGAAATAAAAGCGATTTTCGCGACGGGTCAAATAAAAGGCCTAATTGATTATGGAGCGATCGATAATTATTTAACCTTGATGTACATTCCGCCCTGGAAGACTGTCTACAAGAACATAAATGTCCTTCCGCCGGCCACCTCCGCCGTTTTCAAAGAGGGGCGCTTGTCTATAGAGAAGTACTGGCGGCTGGAGAAGAAGCCCGCATCAATCTCTTACTCGGAAGCCAAAGAAAAGGTCAGGGAACTTTTAACGGAAGCGGTCAAGAAAAGAATGATTGCCGATGTCGAAATCGGCTCCTTCCTTTCCGGCGGCGTCGACTCAACCTTGGTCACGGCCATTGCCCAGAGTTTTTCCAAGACACCCATTAAGACCTTCTCCGTCGGCTACGAAGACTATATCAACGAACTGCCTTTTGCCGCGGAAGCCGCATCCAAGATTGGCACGGACCACAATACCCTTCAAGCTAAAGATGATATGGTAGCCGAATTGGAAAAGACTTTGGCCTATTTTGATGAACCGCACGCCGATTCTTCTGATTTTCCCCAGTACTTGCTTTCCAAATTCACCGCCTCCAAGGTCCGGGTTGCTCTTTGTGGCGACGGTGCCGACGAGCTTTTCCTCGGCTACGGCTGGTACATGCGGCACAAAAATCTTTCCTATCGAGCCCATTTCTTTGAAAAAGTTTTCCTGAGCCCGTTTAAAGGGTACCTCCAAGCAACGCAGATCTTCAGCTCTCAAGAACGAACTCGACTCTGGAAAGATTCTTCTTATAAAAAGAATGATATTATCTCGGAAGAAGTCTTAACTTCTGATCTTGACTCAGCGAAAAAAATAAACCTTTTCGATCTGACGACATATCTGCCCGGACAGCTTCTGGTCAAAGCTGACCGGATGGGCATGATGAATTCCCTGGAAGTCCGCTCGCCTTTCTTGGACCACCATTTGGCCGAATTTGTTTATAGTTTGCCGGATGATTATAAGACAAACCAAACGACCTACAAGCGAATCTTGAAAGATCTCTTGGGTGAAATCATGCCTCCGGAATTCGTTCATCGCCGCAAACAGGGCTTCGGCGCGCCGGTTAAGAAATGGTTGCGCCAGAAGACTTTCAAAGACGAGATCTATTCAAAGCTCTATAATACGGAAGCTGACATTTTCTCCATATTCAAAGAACGAACCATAAAAGCCATGATTGATGATTTCTACAACAATAACAACGACCGCTACAATTACAAGATATGGGTTCTTTATTGCCTTGAACTCTGGTTCAATAGCCATAAGTCATATTTCGCTTCCAAATGAAAAATTTCCTCAACAATTTGCTAAGAAAGATCGGGTACGAGATATCCCGGTTCGACTCGTCTCGATACAATTTTCGGGACGAACTCAAAACCTTTCTGACAAAAGAAGTTGTCGGAAGCAAGATTTTAGATATCGGCTCGGCCCAATGGAATTACCCAAAAGATCATTTCAAGGGCATCACGACCCTTGACCTGCAAGCGCCGGCTGATGTTATAGGCAGTGTGATGAAAATGCCCTTTAAAGACGGCAGCTTTGATTGCGTTATTTGCCTGGAAACTTTAGAGCATGTCGAGAATCCCCTAAAGGCTATGGAAGAAATCCATCGGGTTCTTAAATCAGGCGGTAAGTTCGTGGGCTCTACCCCTTTTGATTACGAACTGCACGGCGAGGAATACGGCGATTATTGGCGTTTTACTCGGCAAGGCTGGTCAAAAATACTTTTAAAGAACTTCAGAGAAGCCACCGTCCGTCCTTTCGCCGGAAAAGAGCTTTTTCCAGGCTGGTATTTCGTCACGGCTATCAAATAAAATGAACAACCAAGAAACAAAGCAGAAAGACGTCCCGAAGGCAGTGCCTGCGGTCGCCTTCATCATCTTTAACCGGCCCGACTACACCCAAAAAGTCTTTGACCAAATCAGGACTGCCCGTCCGAAAAAACTTTTCGTCATCGCCGACGGGCCGAGAAATCCGGCGGAAGCTTTACTCTGCAAAGAGACTCGAGCAATCATTGACGGAGTCGACTGGGATTGCCAGGTACAGAAAAATTATTCCGTGATTAATCTCGGCTTAAAGAAAAGGATTTCATCTGGGCTCGATTGGTTTTTTGAAAATGTGAAGGAAGGCATCATCCTCGAGGACGACTGTCTGCCTCATCCCTCCTTCTTTAGGTTTGCAGCCGAGATGCTGGAAAAATACCAGCACGACGAGCGAATCATGATGATTTCCGGCGATAATTTTCTTCCCGATCTCCAGATTGAAGACGGTTATCTTTTTTCCAGATTCTTCTCAATCTGGGGCTGGGCTACCTGGCGGCGGGCTTGGAAAAAATACGATGTCCACATGGAAAGCTGGGCAAATCCGGAAAACAAAGAATTGATCAAAAAAACTTTCTCCCAAAAGTATATGGCCGAAATCATGATCAGGGATTTCGATCGCGCCTATCTGGGCCAGGCTTCAACCTGGGATATTCAATGGGCTTACGCCTGCCTCATGAGCGGCGGATATTGCATCGTGCCTAAGGTAAATCTCGTTTCCAATATCGGACTTTCCGGCACCCATTCCGAAGGCGGTAACCAGAACCGGCCAACTTTTCATCTTTATGAAGAATATTTGATTTATCCGGAAGAGATAGTCCACAATACCGACTATGACGAAACTCTTTACGAACGCGATTTCAAGCCCAAATCGCAGAATATCTTCCAGCGCTTCCGCTTGAAAATCGTCGCTTTTGTGGCCAAGTCGGATAATGCCAAGCGGGTTTACCGGTCGTTGTTTCGATAATAGCCAGAAGACCTGACTCGTCAAAATAGAAATATCGTGATAAAGTGGCCTCAAATAAATATGAAAAAAACATTAGGGAAATTGAAGGATAAAATCTGGTATTATCTCAATTTCGACAACCGAATCAGGGCAGTCGAAAGGCTGATCGTCCGCGAATCGAATTCCCAAAAAATGCTCTTGGGCCAAATCCTGGTCGACAACCTTCTAAAAAAGGGCGACTTAGACGACATCCGTGAGGCCGAGTTCAAAGTCTTTTCCCAGTGGGGCGACGACGGAATAATCCAATATCTCATCAATAAAATAGAAACACCGAAAACTTTCGTCGATATCGGCGGTGGCACTTACACGCAACCTGATACGCGGTTCTTGTTGGAGCACGATAACTGGTCCGGCCTGGCCATCGACGCCTCGCCGGTCGATTCATTGAGAAATAGTGATCTTTACCCAGTCTACGATATCACGGCCAAACAAGCTTTCGTTACGGTCGAAAATGTTAACGAATTGATCACTTTCAAGGAAGTCGGTCTTCTCAATATCGACATCGATGGCAATGATTACTGGGTCTGGAAATCCATCAAGATCAATCCAGTGATCGTCATAATCGAATACAACACTTATTTCGGATTAAGACCGATCGCTATCACCTATAACAAGGATTTCAGGCGAACAGAAGCCCATCACAGTTCCATGTACTTCGGAGCTTCTTTGACCTCTATGTGCGATTTGGCGGAAAAGAAAGGTTACGCTTTTATTGGTTCCAATAATAACGGGGGCAACGCCTACTTCGTGAGAAAAGATAAGCTCGGAAATTTGAAGGTTCTGACTCCGGAACAAGGTTTTATAGCCACAAAATCTAGAGAACACCGGGATAGAAAAGGCAATCTAACTTTCACCGCCCCGGAAAAAGCCAAAGAAAGCATGAAAGGAATGCCGGTCTTCAATACCCGGACTAATACAATCGAAAAGTTCTAGCTTAGGCTCGGTCTTTGCCGATTTTTCTTATGATCATATCTAAAATTTTACGGTCGTATAAAAACAAAATCACCAACAAGATAAATGGAGTCGTTCATATGCCGGCTCAAGGAAAAAAGAAAGGGTCTGTCCTGCTCTCGTACATCACAGAACCTTTTACGAAACTACCCTGGCAAAGTCTCTCCAATCGTCATACCAATTACTGGGAATGTTTGGAAATCGCCCGTCTATTTTCGGCCCGCGGCTACGCCGTAGATGTTATCAATTGGGATAACAGTAAGTTCATTCCGAAAAAGAAATATGCCGTTTGCGTCGATGTTCAAAACAATCTCGAACGCCTGTCGAAATATCTCCCCAAAGAATGCAAAAAAGTGGCTCACATAGTGAGCTCGGCGGCTTCTTTCCAGAACACGGCTGAAAAAACAAGGCTTCAAGAATTAAAGAAACGAAGAGGGGTAGAGCTGATTACTCAGAGACAAGTTGGAATTTCAAACAATGTCCATGTAGCGAACTTTTTGGAAGGCTTCGGCAACAAGACTGTCTGGGCCAGCTATGGAAATCTAGACAAGCCCATCTTCCCCATACCCATTTCCTCAGTCAAAATTTTTGACTTTCCGGAAAATATAAACTTCGAAGCGGCTTCTAAAAATTTCCTTTGGTTGGGCGGTGGCGGAGCGGTTCTCAAAGGACTGGATCTGGTTCTTGAAGCTTTTGCCCAAAACCCAGATTTAACCCTTCACATCTGCGGACCGGTTCAAGCCGAGAAGGATTTCTGTCAAGCTTACAATAAAGAATTATTTGAAACAGCCAATATTCATTTACACGGCCGAATCGACGTTACTTCAGACCTATTCAAGGAACTTTCCCTCACATGCGGCGCTTTGATTTACCCAGCTTTCTCAGAAGGAACATCGGGCGCGGTCGTTCAAGCTATGCAAGCGGGAATTGTTCCCATAATTACTCCTCAAACGGGGATATACGAAGAGGCTCCAGCAATCATCATCACCGAACCAACCGTTGAATCGGTAACCAAAGCCGTTAAGGATTTTTCTCTATTGTCACCGGAGCGCATTGAGACAGTCTCTCGAAATGTTTGGAAATACGCCCAAGCACACTATACCCGAGAGGAATTTAGCAAAGCTTACGGACATTTCATAGATGATATACTTAAAATATGAGCAACCCTTTGATTTCGGTCATTATGCCGGCCCACAATTCGGCTCAATCTATCAAAACAGCCATTGATTCTATTATTGCTCAAACTTACAGGAATCTTGAGATCATTGTGGTCGACGACTTCAGCACTGACAACACGAAAGATGTTATTCTGGGGCTAACCAAGATCGACCCAAGAATCCATTACTACGCCCTCACGGAAGATGACCCTGATCGTTTCGATCCCAAACTTCAAAGAAACATTAACGCCGGCTACTCGGCTCGGAATTTCGGCTTCACTCAATGTCACGGGGAGCTTATAACTTTCCAAGATGCCGATGACGCTTCCCTCTTGAATCGCCTTGAAATACAGCTTGGTTTGCTGGAGAAATATAAAGCCACTCATATCTGCACCACGACGGCCTCTTTTGATGAGAAAAAACTGGGTACGACATTCGATTTGAAAAAGCATCCTGATGCCGGCAAGCTTATAGCCGACCCGCAAGAATTATATAGATTATCCCAAAAAACCAAAGGTTTGGTAGCCAAGATTTCCCCGGCCTTGAACTCTCGAATACCGTTTCATTTTAAGCGTTTGAAAATCCTCAACAAACTTTTCTTTGGCTCCCTAGCCCCTTATCCCGGTGCTGGCAACAGTCCCCTTTTCAAGCGAGAGGTTATTGATAAGGTTTCATTTCGAAAGCTCTCTAACCGCATCTGGCCATCCTTTATGGGTCGCGGCGCCGACCGTGATTTCAACTTCCAAGTGGCGGAAACCTTTAAGAATAGTTATGTTTTTGATTTTCAACTTTATATGTGGAGCCGAGAGGTGGTTGTGAAATAGGAAAACCGCACCCCCAAAAGAGTGGTGCGGCTTTATGAATTCGCGAACAACCGATTAGGACTTGAGCGACACGGTCCCCGAAAGGGCGCCGTGGTCACTCACACTGAAGGTTACTTGAACATCGGAGACCTGGTAGGCATCTCCGAAGCCGAGAAAGTAGTCAGAGACCACTTCTACTCTCCCTTTAAGGGGGTGCAAATCGGGGTCTAAGGTATTATTGATTCTGGCGGGAACACAGTCTTGAAGACCTTTCGCAGTCAGCATTTCGTAAATCTCGCCCCCGCGTCCGGCGTTGAGATCCCCGGCCAGCACCATCGGTCCCTGTCCGACGGCGATCTGTGCGAACCGCATCATACTCTCCTTCTGGTGATCATCCGTCTTTCCACCCGGCACCCAAGTGCCGTGGGTGGTGCCAATCTTGAAGATCTCACCACCAAGCTCGATCTCAACAAAGAGAGCTAAGCGGCTCTCCGTGGCCCGGACGAGGGCCAGGTCGTGATTCCGGCTGTTTCCTTCGGCATCAACTTCGACACCTTGGAGGTCGTGGACCGGCAGGACACTGCCCACATAGGCGTGGGCCGAAATGGCCTGGAACGGGAACCGGGAAAAGATCCCGATTCCCACCGGCTCCCGATGACCACCGGCAACCAGATGCCGGCACATCGGGACGAAATGCCTGGTCGGATATGCTCCAACCAAAGCTCCCAAATGCCGTTCCTGAACATCCTGGAGACAGAGTACATCTGCATCACATGTGTTCAGGAACTCAACAGTACGGTCGAGGTGTTTCAATCCTCGACCGACATTGAGTGTCACAACCCTGAGGGTTGGGCTAATTTTACCCATTTAAGGCCCCTTTCTTTGTTTTTTCTCTATTTCAATCTAGAATTGGCCTCCTCAGCCAATTCCCTTCTGGTCAGAACAATAGCACACATGTATTTAATAAGTCAAATATTATCTTGACTTATACAGTTCACTATGCTACCGTTTTCACAAAGCTCTTCACAGACAGCCAAGATCCACTCGCTTGAATGAGGGGGATCTTTCAATCAAACATCAAACAAAAGGGACGGAAATGAACTTGAACAGTATCGCCCTGGCCATCACTTTGGCCCTAATCATGGGCTCGTGGCCCATCTTCGGGAAGTTCGCGGGCGCGACGGCCGCCTGGACGTTCCTCGTGGTCAATGTCGGGACGATCACGACGGGAACTATATTGTTTGGAAACAGGCTAGTTTCCGAGCCCTGCACGAACCGCACATGGGCGATCTTATTGACGGTAGGGATCGTAAACGGTATCGCCTGTTACTTTTCAGTCAAGGAATGCCTGAAGGTTACGGTCAACACCGGCCTATTCTTGACAGTAATCGCAGTAGCGTCTTGCGTCTTCGGACCAGTCATTAACCTGGTCCTCAACCACGAGACATTGACTCTCAAGCAGGTCTGCGGGATCTGCCTAGCGGGTCTATCGATCTGGCTCTTGAAAAAGTAGCCGACCGCTTGACCGAACGCTCCGATGAAGATCGGAGCGTTTTTTGCTATCAGAGGCATTTTCACTGGCACTTCTTCTTTTTCGTAGTAGAATACTCACATGAAAAAAATAAGCATATTAAAGGCCCAGAAGCACCCCAAAGGCTGGGGCGAGGAAGTTTGGATTATTAATACCGAGAAATACTGCGGCAAGCTTTTGAAGTTCAGAAAGGGCGCCCGGTTCAGCGACCATTTCCATATCGTCAAGGACGAAGCTTGGTATGTCCTCTCAGGAAAACTCGAACTCCATCATTACAATCTGGCCGACGCCACCAAGATAACGACAACTCTCAAAGAAGGCGCGGTCGTCCATATACCGCCCAACAATCCCCACCAGGTTCAGGCCTTGGAAGATTCTGTTATCATCGAAGTCTCGACCACTCACGACGAAGCCGATTCGTACCGCATAGGCAAAGGCGACAGTCAGAAGAAATGATGCGGCGCGCACATTTCGCTTGTTACTGACGACAATCAAATCTTTTACGGCCGCTCGATGACCGTGACACCTTTTTGCGAGACTACTTTGGAGGCGCATACATTGGCAAATTCGATAGATTTTTCAATCTCGCCTGTCTCGGCGTATTTGACCAGAAGAGCGGCAAAGAAACTATCGCCGGCGCCGGAGGTATCTTTGACTTCGACCTTATTCTTGACCGGATAATTCTTGCCGTTAAAATAGGCCCCCTCCTCCCCTTTGGTGTAAATCAATTTACCCATCAGAGCACGCGGCATTGTGTCTTTGGAATGTTCGTATTCGTAATTGTTGATCTTGATGCACTTGGCCTTCAAAGCCCAGTTTCCCAAAATCTTTTTGGTGTCAATAAAAACATTCTTATTGTTCTTGCAAATATATTCTATATCTACTTCTTTCAAAAAACCCTTATTGTAATCCGAAATAGCCACGATATCGTAATCAGCAAGCGGGACTTTTTTTACATCAATCCGTTTGATGTTGTGATCCGTATCCACTCGGATAAACATATGATTGCTCTCCAAATGCATATATCTCGTTTTGGTGACATTTTCCCAACCTTTATTGGTAAACATCCGGCAGTGGGGGTATATGCTCAAAATATTCCTCTCGACATTCTTGGCCATGCCCGGATTTTCGGTTTGGTTCACAATGCTCAGAGCCGGAACGGGAATATCCGGGCAAAGCCTGTTGGCTTTGCAATAGACGAAAATATCGCGGCAGCTTTCGCCGATCAGGAGGATTTTTTTCATTTGATGATAAGCCCCGGCGAAAGATGCAACTCCTCAAAGCTTAATTTCTTTTTCATGAGAGGCTTCTTGAGCATACCTAGAATAGCATTGGCAACATCGATCTTGGTCGGATAATAAAACTCCGTCAAATTGGTCGAA
>JBAYFW010000002.1:0-25790 GCA_041667005.1 Minisyncoccota bacterium
ACGTACCGACATTCAAAACATCTACCATAGCAAAGAGCAACAAGAGGTAGCGGTACCCGGAATTTCGAGCTACATAGATGATAATAAACACAAGATTTATGTAATCTCTATCGCATCAACAGTTTTTGCTGTCGATTCTATAACCGGGTACCTATATGCAATAAGTGCTTTTGACGGAAGTCTTGGAAAGCCGATTAGCAAACTCCGATATCAACCATAAGAAAAGGGTCTCAACAAAGAGACCCTTTTTCGCTATTCTACAAACCGAAGTGATTCGAAAACTCGCACCGATATCGGATTCTCAGCAAGATAACGGATAATGAGTTTCTGACCTTTTTTGTCTTCAAGAAGGACGAAGATATGCTTTCCGCCGAGAGAGTGCGGTCCACCTTGTATCCTTAATGGAATTGATTCATCGCTAAATATAGGATCATTACTAGATGGTTCTCTCCATTTCTGAATAAACTGATAAGCCGGTAGTCCATCAACGGTCATCATTTGGAGTGGTTGGATCGTATTAGTAGGACTGGTTGTACCAATAACCAAAGCCTGTGAGACAAGATTGGCGAATTGTAATAGAGAAAGATCGCGATACTTCTTGAATTCAGAGAACTGATCGTCTCTGTTTCGGATGTATTCTTTCCACTCAGCGTTACCAGCCACTCTACCAGCTTTCGTATCTGCGTTAATTTGCTTGTTTATTTCTTGATCGGTCGGGTAAAGGTATTCAATAGAAAAGATGCTCCTAAGACCATTTTCGACATAGACCGAGGAGTCGGCTTCAGGCACGAGAACTTCACTACCCGCCAAGACGGCGAGCGATACAGGGTGGGAAATTGTAAAGTTATGCTGTGTGTTAGTAAAAGGGACCCAAGACTCACTGAAAATTTTCTGCGTGGCTTGTTGCTCCGCGTTTTGCACCGAGAGATTTTTGGGATTAGTTGAAGGATTCACTACGATACTGGCCACCACAAATAACAGAAGGAATAGGAGCAGGGTTCCAATAATGAGAGTTTTTTGTTTCATATTTTTATTAATATAACATACACGCACGCGTTGATAATAATTTCTCGTACTGTTATCATTTACCCAACCTGAGATCTTCCCTGCAAATTTTTTGGGTTTTAGTCTACTAAAAATAACATATGACCAAAAAAATAAAGGTATTTGTCGGTGTACTGGTTGTTATTCTATGGGTCTGTATTGCGATTTTTATTTATCCAAACAAAAAGGACGTAGAGATAAATAGGATAACTACTCTCAATTATCCGGGCGAAGGAGAATCCGAGATACATAATACCAGACCAGTAATATCAGGATACTCAGATCTGCCTATAACACCTCCGATCAAGGTCGATACTTCGAATTGGAAAGTTTACGAGGACAAAAAAATGGGAGTGACGATAAAATACCCGGGGAGCTGGATACTTAAGACGGAAATTGTTAAAAGCGAGGATAGATACGGGGTCCCTTTTGAAATATCATCTCTAAGACTTATCAAAGGTTCTAAGGTCCTGGGAATCTCGTACAACAGCAGTAAAACGGATCTCTCCGGTGGCGGCTTAGCCTCAGTAAATGTCGCGGATTATACTTCTTTTTCAGCTCTAAATACGATTATGTCGAGGTCGAATATTCTCGAGAAATCTGAAATGAGTTACGACACTTATCTATATTCTTGTCATATCCAGACTGATTCTAATAACAAAGTATTTGAAGGGGTAGCTCCTTGCAATAGCCCGGTCTTGGTGAAAGATCTTTATATCGGCGTCACTTACAGTTTCGATGAGAAGGGTGTTAGTGATCCGAAAGACATACAAGAGATGGATTCGATTATCCAAAATATTTTAATCAAATAAAAAAGCCAACCTCGTAAGAAGTTGGCTGTGATTGAGTGATCGCGGACGATCACCTACTTCGTCATATTCGACGATGGATAGAAGATCGGCTGGGCAGGATTATACTGATTCAGCTTGTAATCCTTCAAAAACCGACCTTCCATCTGGACTTGGTTAAGCTGAGGGTCGTTTCCTTCACCAATTGCCGTACCTTTGGAGTAAAAGGTAACGTGAATATGCGTGGCTGTGCTGGTCGGATGGTTTCCATTGTCTCTACCGGTACTTCCCATGATTCCAAGTTTCTGACCCTGGACAACGATTTGGCCCTCTTGGACCAGCGGTGGAGATTTGAAGTGACAATATACGGTCTGGAAACCACTCGTTGTATCCATGTCACAACCGTGATCAATTCGTACGGAATATCCGTTAGCATTGTTGTCTGGATTGTCCCTCCAAACGCCATAGACCTTTCCACCCTCCATGGCCAAAATTGGCACATCGGTCTCTTGGTACACAGGCCCAATTCCTCCAACTTGCACGCTTTGAGGGCTGAAGTCTAAGGAGTAGAAGAGTATGCCTTTGTGGAAAGGATCGTCAATGTTGTCGTTGGCTTTCCCACCAGCTTCGACTGTCAACTTCCAAGCCTTACCTCCGGGTACGGGCATCTTGAAGTTCAGGTCATAGACCAGATGCAGTTCCGGCCTCAATAAAGTAGAGGCCGAATCAGACGAGACAAACTCGTCAAATCGATTATCGTTGGCGGTTGGGGTAAGAAACCAGCCTTGATTGGACAAGGAACCCTGTCGCCAATAAGTAACCGACTGGGTCACGTTAATTCCGTACCACCCTGAACCAATGGCTGGCCCGGAACAGTTGCCGAGGTTATAACCCATGAGATTAGCATGATCCCAAGGGGCTTCGCTCCATGATGAACTTAGAAGCCAGACCTGTATATCGGTCGGCCGAGTACAATTGAGAGCGTAAAGCCAGAGCTCAGCCCGCTTGAAAGATCCGGGTATGCGCTGTGTCGCGGAGGGAAACTTGATAAGGGTGTTGTAGTAATCACCCCACCCTCCAACTCGCAGGATCTCGTTGTTTACTCCGTCTCGATTGTAAAAGGAACCGAAGTACTTATCGATACCGTCGGCTGGACCGGGTTTTAAGACGACCCGATCTTCGACAGCCTGACCGATTGCCACTCCCCACAGAGCAATCGCCACAACCAACATTAGTTTTCTAAACATAAACCATCTTCCTTTCACTATCACTTATTTACCTAGCAAAGAACTGACCGGAACATACCGGCAGATCTGTTATAAGTTTACAGTGCGTCAAATTAAATTTTTTTGACCCTTTCTAACAACTTTTGGCTTTTTTGTTCTACGGGCCATATTCTTCCACGACCGAGGTAAAAATCTTCAGAAAGATTTTATCACTTTTTTATCCGGATTTTATCACTTCTTCATAAAGATTTTATTACATTTGGAAGTTTGTGTGGCGAAGTTTTGTGAAGTTATCTTTCGATATTTTGGTACTCAGATCTACAAAAAATAATTTCACTAAAGAATCTCTAACCCTTGCCTTTTTCTTCCTCTATGCTACCATTATCAGACCATGAATTACATCATGCCGCAAATCAATACGACCGCGAAACCGCAGGTTTTGACCTCGGCTTTTATCGCTATGCCGACAAATTTGTGGCATGATGTCCTAAGTATTTAATTTCTCCCAGGAATTGAGCATTTGACACATCGTGCCAGGCACGATGTTTTCGTATAAGCGAAACTGCTTAGCGAAATGTTCTTTAATCATAGTTCTTTGACAGTTAAATAATCACGATAAAAGAAAGGAAAGCAAAGTTATGGAAAACATAGGAAAGGTTGGAATCAAAAACCCCAATCCGCTTCGTTACTTGCTCAGCAAAACCTGGCAGTATTCGTTGGGTAACCGCCGGAATGTGGTTCGTTACTGGATCATGTTCATTGTCGCTATTAGTGTCGACATTATTGTTCATCCATTGGTCTTAGCCAAGGTTATGGACATAATTCAGAAAGAAGGAGTGGTTAGCGGCAACATTGGCCTTATTTGCCAATTGTTGCTGGTCACTCTGGCTGTCGAGATCTTCTTCTGGATCTTCCATGGCCCGGCCCGGGTGATCGAGCGGACCAATGCCTTCAAGGCCAAAGCCAATTACAAAATGCACCTTCTCAAAGGTGTCCTGACTTTGCCTCTAGACTGGCACTCGGAGCATCATTCCGGCGACACAATCGATAAGATTGAAAAAGGCACCGTTGCCCTCTACAGCTGTTCGGCTGATTCATTCCTGATTATCCAGTCGGTTGTCCAACTGGTGGTTAGCTATGCAATGCTAACTTACTTCTGTCCCTCGGCCGGTCTGATCGTCATTGCCATGATGGCCGTTACCTTCTGGATCACCACTCGTTTCGATCGGGTTTTGGTAGAAGAATACCGGAAACTCAATCAGGCCGAGAACAAAATCACGGCCGGAGTCTCTGATGCCATAAGCAACATCACCACGGTTATTATTCTCCGCGTCGAGAGACTGGTTTTCGAGTCTCTGGGAAAAAAGATCACCGAGCCCTATGGTCTATTCCGGAAGAACAGCCTCAAGATTGAGGTCAAATGGTTCTTGACTAATATGTGCTGCTCGGTAATGACTATCATCGTTCTCTCGGCTTACTTCTATACCAACCTGAACGCGATTGGCGGTATCCTCATCGGTAACGTCTATCTCCTCTTCAGGTATCTGGAAAAGATGAGCGAGCTTTTCTTCAAGTTCTGCTCGATGTACGGCGATATCCTCCAGCGCAAAGCTAGAGTCCTGAACGCCGAAGAGTTAACGATCGACTTCCGACCGTCCAACCTAAACAATCATATCCTGCCTTCCGACTGGCGGAAAATCGAGATCAAGAACCTAAGCTTTTCCTATGGCAATGGCAGCGGTTCCAAGTCACATCTCAAAGATATCTCTCTTTCTTGCAGACGAGGAGAGAAAATCGCCTTGGTTGGTTTGACGGGAAGTGGCAAGACGACTTGTCTCAAGGTCATGAGAGATCTCTATCATCCTCAAAACCTTGACCTCGAAGTCGACGGTCAAGTCATCCCCCAAGGCTTCGAAGGGATTGCCCGGGCCATAACCCTCATTCCCCAGGATCCGGAAATCTTCGCCACGACGATCCTCACGAATATCACCTTGGGTGCCGACCACGATCCGGCTCTGATCGAGCGGGCCATGGAAATGGCCAGCTTCACTGAAGTAGTTCAACGACTGCCGAATGGCCTCGAGTCAACGATCAAGGAAAAGGGAGTCAATCTCTCCGGCGGCGAACGTCAGCGCCTGGCTCTGGCTCGGGGACTTCTGGCTTGTTTCGAGTCAGATAAATCCCTAGTTCTTCTCGATGAACCAACCTCGAGCGTCGATGTTGTCACCGAAAGTAACATCTACGCCCAGATCTTTAGAATCTTCCAAGGAAAGACAATAATTTCCTCTATTCACCGCCTACACCTTCTCTCCCAATTTGACATGATCTACATGTTTCAAGACGGAGTGATTGTGGGCCGTGGCACACTGTCCGAGCTCCTAGCTTCCTGCCCTGAATTTAACATTCTCTGGAAGCGCTATCAGGAACACCACGAGTCTTACTCGTAAGACTACACCTTAGTTCTTTTTCACTCCCCTACAGCTATGCTGTGGGGGATTTTTGTCCATAGGTCGGACATAGGGCCATCCCCACGATATCCCCTTTTTGCCCTTTACTTTTACCCCGAGTTGTGCTATACTTGACTTAGACGGATTGTAATGCTCTTGTACCTTGATAAGGCGACATGAAGCTTGCAGTTTGTTGTCTCAATTTACGAAACCCGTCTCAAAAACATCTTCACCCTGTTGGTGGAGTTGTTAGAGAGACAATCCAAGAAAGGGTACGTCATGTATCTGAACTTGTTGGTCTTCCTGATGGCGATCTTGTTCGTCACCCCCGCGGTCACTGGGCAAGTGACCTACGGTGCGAGCACGCCGGCATCGAGCGTTGTAACGCCGCCGGTGGTCGATCCCTTGTCCGATCGGATCCCGATCGGGAGTGAGAGGACTGTCCGGAAGTGGATCGTATCCACGAACGGAGCGCCTAGTAAAGCGTTTACATTGAGCTTCTTCGTTCTGAAGGTAGATGGAACCTGGGCTGAGCCAGATCTTCAATGTCGTGTTGACGGCTTTTCTTCTTACGAGGAATACGCCAGCAACATGACTGAAGGAGCCATCATACTTCAGAATCGTTCCGATGTGCGAACTTTGTACACAACGGGAGACATCTGGTTAAATACACATGTCTTTTACACCAAGGAGGCTCAATCCTCGGGACTATGGTTACAATACAACCTCGGACCCCTCGAAGGGATCACCTCCAACCTCGTTTACGAGGCTCTGATGTCTGACATCCCCGCGCTGCAAGAACAAGTGTTCTTTCCGGTTAAGGGGCTGACTAACATCATTGTCGAGGTTTCCAAAGACGAGGGGTACTCTTGGAGTCTAGTCCAAGCTAGGGCCGCTAAGGCATCATGGCCCCCCGCGCCTCCTGCCGACGAGCCAAGCCGGCCAGGTATGGCCGTCTTCAGTCACTGGTATTCTACCGGCGAATGGAGAACCAGGATCACTCTGGAAACACTGCTCGAGAGGAAGACCTACACCCAATTTGGTGAGTCGTTACGACCACCAAGGGTAGAGGTAACCTCAAACAGAATCGCTCTCAATCTGTCGGCCGGAGCCGACCTGCAGGTTGAGTTCAGTCCTGACCTCAAAAACTGGACTCCGTTTGTGGCAATCCCTTGGAATGCCACCACCAACTTCATGTCGTTCGAACACCCCTTCAACGCTAAGCAAGGATTTTTCCGAGCTGGCGTTCAATAAGCGGGTGATTCGCGATTAAACAATTTCCCCGACCTGCCTGGCAGATCGGGGATTTATTGTTTGCTTGATTTGCTTTTTATCTATTTATATCTCAGTCTGATTCGCGTTGTATATATTTACAACCGCCGCCGCAGAGGCCGTGGCAAATCCAGCTTTAGTGCATGTAACACCGAATGTATAGGTTCCAACACTTGGAGTGTCTAAACCTTCACTTCCATCACTACCGCTGGTACTACCAAGTGGCCATTTTGAACCCCAATTTCCAATGCTTCCAGGATCGATAGATCTCGTACAGCTATACTGCCCCGGCCCTGTGGGATACGTATTCTCCCACTCCAGTGTAAACTCACTGCCCTGCTTCACCCGGAGCGGATTGTCGATGGTGTGAATCCGGGCCGAGTCTGGGTCCGGTCCAATACGAAGCTCGAGAAGAGGATTGGAAGTTACGATCCTCGAACAGCCGATGACCCCGCTACCCCGGAGATTGGAACCGACAATGGAGACGGTCGGCAGGTATGGGTTGGTTCTGTAAGGATACGGACTGAAGGTCTTGCCGCTATTCGCGGTGTCAGGCGAGACGATAGTGGCACTGCCCAGAGTGGCGTCGCCGCTATTCCAGGTGATGGTGTAAGGACCGATGCCGCCGGAGAGATTGGCTACTCGGAAGTTTACGGTGCCACCGGCCGGAATAGTGACATCTTGGGAACTTACGATATTGTTGGCCACACAGTCCGCAGTGACGCCGACAGTGGTTCCACCCGTATTAAAGAGATTGCAATTGGTCTGAGCCGTTCGTGATGTATCATTCTTGTCGCGGATCGTCAGGAACTGGGTGATGTTCTCACTCGTCGCGGTGTATGTATATTGAGACTCGGAGGTCCAGTTGGTACCGTCCCATCTGTACTCGTAGGCACTGGCTCCATCCGGATCGGCGGTGAATTGGACGAGAGCGTTGGCTCGGTCCAAAACCTGGCCGCTACAAGTGCTACTAAGAGTGCCTGATGGAGGCGGAGCCGTCGGCAAACTGCCCTGGAAATTCAACCAGCCCATAACCAGACCACCCCAGGCGAAACCGGAAAGCGTGCCGGAAGCCGGGTCATAGGTCACACCGCCGTTACCCGTAAGATCGGGACTGGCGTGATAGGTACCGGAAAGTTCAACCCAACCGTCCCAGCCGTCGGAACGACTGGTCATACTGGAACAGTTACCGCTCGCCGTGCCGGCGCAAGCTCTGGCCCAACCGGTCACCTTGCCCGTACTTAGATCCATGTTGGCGTTGGTAAAGGGAGTGCCAGCCGGCGGGAAGCTGGAGAGCCCGCCGAACTTGAGCCAGCCGTAGTTGCTCGACCAGGCGTAACCGGTCAAAGCTCCGGTAGCGCCGTTATAGGCCACGCCCGAAAGATCATACCAACCCGGACCGCCGGCAGTACCGACCCCGACCGCAGCCTGTGAAGCCCCCCAAGCCCAGCCGCCCAGATTACCCGGGATACCGGCTACATTGAAGGTTACGGAAGAGAAGCCACCGCTGTAGACGAAGGAAATCCGACCACTGCTATCGGCCGTGAAAGTCGAGCCAATCCTGCCGACTGTGCCGCCGTGGTTATAACCGACTGTATAGGGTTTGCCGGGATCGAGATCGCCAACTATATGATTGACGACCAAAGTGGCATTTGTCGAATTCTCAGTCCATTTTTTGGTAAAGGGGGCAGTCGTATTCCAAGTAGCAATCGTGGTGTTGACCGTATCAGCCGTGACGCCTTGAGGAAGTATGCCTAGGTCGGCCATGCCGCCGGAAACAGCGTTAAGATGATCGAAGCGGCCATTGCCGTAGGCTTTAGCCCCGGCCCCGAGATTGACCTTGTCCACACCAGAGATGTAAGCGCCGACCGGAGTCACACCGGGGATGGTGGCCGTAACACTCGGACCGCTAGTAAAGGTAATGGTCAATGTACCGCCGCTAGAGAAATTGGCTGTGGCCTGCTGACCGTAGAGAAGAAGGGTGGTATTGGAAGGACCGACGGCTATATTCTGACCGTAGGTCGTATTTTGCTGACCGCCACCCTTGAAGACAACAAGCGGCCAGTAGGCGCTCTCTGATGTTGACCAGATGCCGACCGAAGGTGTGCTGACTTTGATAGATGTGATGGTTTTTGACTGACCGCCCATGTTGAGATTGACCGTCCAACCCCAGTCGTTGGGATTGCCGGCATTGGAACCTGGAGTGAAGGTGGTCGGGCTGGCGTAGTTCGAAGTTTGGGTGGTCAGAGAAGCGGTAGCGGTGACGGGAACCGGAGTCGGTGTCGGAGTCGGACTCGGCGTCGGTGTTACGCTCGGACTCGGCGTCGGACTCGGCGTCGGAGTAGGCGTGGGGGTTGGAGTAACACTTGGACTCGGGGTAGCTCCAACAGCCGGAATCGAAGCGGTGACCGTGGTCGTATCCGTGAAGGTAATCGTAACTGTGCCACTAGTCCAGGTTGTAGCCGCTTGCTGAACATAGAGGTTCAAGACGAGATTGGTTGGTCCAACAGCAAAGGTCTGGCCGTAAGCGGAGTTTTGTTGAGCACCGCTTCTAACTACAACCATCGGCCAATATGAACTGTTGGAGGTCGACCAGGCTTCGGTCAAAACATTGGAAACAGTGATAGATGAAATAGTCTTGCTATTTCCATTCATATTCAGGTTAAGCGTAAATCCCCAGTCATTGGGATTGGCACCGTTTGATCCCCCACTGAAAGGTCCCGATACTGGGGTACCAGCATAGTTTGATGTTTGAGAAGTTAGAGAGGCGGTAGCTGTAATAGCGGAAACAGTCGGACTTGGAGTGGGTGTTGCACTAGCTGTTGGGTTGGGCGTGGGGGTGGGCGTAGGGGTGGGGGTTGGAGTTGGTGTAGCGGTCGGCGTCGGTGAACAAGCTAAAGTAGCAAAGGTGTAATCGGTTGAATCCTTTCTACCAGCCTGATTGGTAGCGTAAGCTCTGTAATGGTATGTAGTGCCGCATGAGAGACCTGTAATATTCGGACCTGTATCGTAATAACCGCCGTTTGCCCAACCGCCGTCATAATGGACATCACCTCCGTAAGAAGTCGTCTGTCCGTACTCAAGACCAATTCTGGAAACAATACCGCCACCGGCGGATATAAGATGGCCGTAAAGTTTAACTCCCGTCTGCGTAATACTATCGTGTCCATTGCGTTCAACATCGGGTAAAACGATGCTGGGTGTAGGGGTTGCACTAGCTGTTGGGTTGGGCGTGGGGGTGGGCGTAGGGGTGGGGGTGGAAACTACAGTCGGAGAAGGAGTAGCTGTGCAAGGTTTGGTTAAGAAAGTTGTCACAACCGAGCGGCCGGTACCAGGAGCATTGGCTGAGTTTAAGGAAAAGACCCGGAAATAATATGTGCGGCCGCAAAGCAGGCCGGTAATCGGCGAGCTCATGTTGCTAAACCAACTATCGGCGCCACCGCTTGGGTATGTGACTGACCAAGTACCAAGATTGCTAAAATCAGAATTAAGACTGTACTCAAAACCGTAGGTTACATTACCCGTCTCATCTCCGTCTGATTGAAAGCCGTAAAGAGCAGCCGTTGTTTGAGTGGTACTCAAAACCGTCGGGGCGGCACCGTAGGCCGGTATTGTCGCGTAAGCATTAGCCGTCGCCGAGAAACCTAGAATGAGGAGAAGAACTGTGAGAGATATTCTTAGGGCTGAGTAAAATTTTCTCATAATTAAAAAGTTAGAGGTGTAAGACCTCCTCTATTCTAACGCATTAAGGCAAGCAAGGTATACTAATTCTGTGGATAGGTTATCCCTCCCACTTTTCCACCATCAGCAGCTTTTTGTTCTTAATAGGCAACGACGACCAAATTTCCTCGGTAATGAAAGGCATGAAGGGGTGAAGGAGTTTGAGACAGGAAATCAGAGCTTGAAAAAGGAAAACTTGGCGCGAAAAAACGGCTTTTTGATCAGAGCTCGCTAAAATGGGTTTGCTTTGCTCTAGGATAAGATCGGCAAATGTATGCCAAGCATAGTGGTAAACCTTCTCCGCCGCCAAGTAGAAGCGGAAGTTATCCATATCGAAGGTAATGTCCTTGATCATAGCTTCTAATTGAATAACTAATTCCCTGTCGGCTGGCAAGAATTTGAAATCAGTCGCCCAGTTGGCCTCATTTAAACTTTCCGGCAATTTGACACCCTCCGTAACTGTCAAAATGAAACGGGTAATGTTCCAGATCTTATTGGCAAACTTCTTATAAGCCGAGATCTTATCTTCGGAAAGAGCCAAGGAAGTACCCGGCGTATTCCCTATCACCAAACCCATTCGGAAAGCATCTGTTCCATACTTTGCTGTCAGATCAAGTGGATTGATGACATTACCTTTGCTCTTGCTCATTTTCAAACCTTTGCCATCCAAGACCAGACCGTGAAGATAAACGGTCTTGAAAGGTACTTTACCCGTAACATAAAGGCCAAGCATGATCATCCTCGAAACCCAAAAGAAGATAATTTCACCGGCTGTTTCCATGACATCGGTCGGATAGAAAGTTTTAAAGTCCGGACTATCTGGATAACCGAGAGTGGCGAAAGGCCACTGACCGGAAGAGAACCAGGTATCAAAAGTATCGTTATCGTTAATTACTTCCCCGCCGCACTTGGAGCATTTAGTGATTTTACTATCCAAATCAACAAAACCCAGGTCACACTTTGGACAAATTTTCGCCGGAATTGGTATGCCCCAGACTATTTGCCTAGAAATGTTCCAGTCGATGATGTTCTCCAGCCAATAAGTCGAGATTTTCTCGTAATGTTCAGGAATATACTTAATCTCCCCGGCTTTGATCTTTTCCAAAGCCTTGTCCGCCAAGGGTTTCATCTTGATAAACCACTGGCTTTTGATCTGTGGCTCGATGATCGTGCCACACTTATAACAAGTCCGAACGACATGCTTATAAACCGGATCAATTTTCTCAACCAGACCCTTGGCCTTAAGCTTTTCTATAATAGCCGAGCGAGCTTTCTTGATATGCTGGCCCGCAAATTCTCCGGCAATGGGCAGCAGCTTGCCTTGTTCGTCAATTATCTGCTCTTTTTCCAAGCCATGACGCTCAGCGATAGCGAAGTCGACCGGATCATGCCACGGCGTGATAGTCATAACACCTGTGCCGAATTCCATGTCGATTGCTTCATCCTTGATAACCGTGGCCGTGATGGGACCATTGATCCACTCCAGATCAATCTTGTCTCCTTCATTGTAAGAGGCATATCGTTTATCGGCCGGATGCATTACCACATATTTGTCGCCAAATTTCGTTTCCGGCCGGGTCGTGCCGATGGTGAAAGGACCGTATTTGAGATAATAAAATTCTTCGGTCCGCTCTTCATTCAATATTTCCAGATCGGAAAAAGAAGTCTGATGCTTGGGACACCAGGAGACGATCTTTTTGCCCCGATAAAGGAGATTATCTTTCTCCAGTTTGGCAAATGTGGAGTAAACAGTCTTGACTATTGCCGGATCCAGAGTGAATTTTTCCCGCGACCAGTCGCAGGAGGCTCCCATCTTACGAACCTGGGACTTGATATTGGAAGAATTGGTCAATGTAAAATCCAAAATTTCTTCATAGAGCTTTTTGGGCTCTATTTGAAAGCGGGTTCTTCCCTCTTTTTCCAGCTTTTTTTCATAAACAACCTGGGTCTCAAACCCGGCATGATCGAGACCCGGCAACCAGAGTGTCCGACGGCCCTTCATCCGGTTATAGCGGGTCATAATATCCTCGATAGTCATCACCAAGCCATGGCCGGCATGAAGAGAGCCGTTGGCGTTGGTAGGGGGCATGATGATAGTAAAAGGCTTGGACTCTTTGGCTATTAGACCGGCCTCGATCATGGCGTCGGGATTAAAAAAGCCGCTCTTTTCCCAGAGTTCGTATATTCTATCTTCGGTCGTTTTGGGATCGTAAGGCTTGAGAAACTTGGGGTCCATGAGGAGATATTAGCAGAAAAGACGGAGAACTTGAAGCTCGATGTGTCATTCCCGCGAAGGCGGGAATCCAGGATCAAAAACAAATAACTTTTTGGTAACATCCTGGATTCCCGCCTTCGCGGGAATGACACAACTAAAAAACTCCGCACTTTGCACTTGCAAGGCTTTTACCTATGCACCCTACCTCCGCCGTATCCATAATTCCCTCCCCTATTCCCCTGATTGTAGCCGTAGTGATTGGAGATCGGCGTGGGTGAATAGTAACCACTGACGAAAGTCGGTCCGTAATTGCCATAGGAATAACCGCGATTGGAATAACTATAAGTACTGGGATAATAACCGTAGGAGAATGAGGGACCATAACTGTATCCGCTGTAACCATAGTCGTAATAGCTTGGCGAATAACCAGAATAGGAGTAGTCGTAGCTGTAATCATAGCTTCCGCTGTAACCGTAGTCGTAGCTGGAGTAGCCAGAGTCATAACCAGAATAACCAGAATCATAGCCGTAATCGTAATACTGGGCCTGGGCCTTGCTCGGAGAGATAAGCATCAAACCTACAAAAAGAAGACTGAACGTGCTCAAAATAAGGCTGTTTTTGGTTAGATTTGACATATGTTTACTAGTATAGGTAATTGGAGCCAGGAGTCAAGATATAACCTCACACTTGTCTTTCGGCCTCAATATTCGCTCTTTCAAAAACCTTAAGACCGTTTTCGGCAATTTTTGCAGTTATTATAAGTGACGGCAAAAATCTTATTACATTATTATAATAGCCACCAATCTCAGTTATTAATCCGTTTTCGTAGCATAATTTCTTAACAAATTTTGCCATTTCTGGATAAGGATCCTTACCCTTCTTACTCCTGACATATTCAATTCCAAACATCATTCCAATTGATCTTGTATCGCCAATATACTGAGAGTTATCTTTTATTCTTTCGAGTGAGCTGGAAATAAGTTTGTTTATCTTTTCAACATGGCCAGGAACATCGAAATCTTTGACAAATTTTAGCGCAGCCAGACCAGCTGCCATCGCAACTTGATTACCCCGAAATGTTCCTATATGAGTACCCGGTTCCCAAACATCTAGCTCACTTTTATAAACAATCAAGGAAAGAGGATACCCGTTTCCACCAATACCTTTGGAGACGACAACGATATCCGGTACTGCTTTTGTGTGCTCGAAGGAGAATAATTTACCAGTTCTATAAAAACCGGCTTGAACTTCGTCAAAAATGACCAAGATGCCATTTTTATGTGCAATATCAACAACATTCTCAAGCCATCCCGGAGTTGGAATGTAAGTTCCACCCTCCCCCAATACCGGCTCAATAATAATGGCTGATGGCTTGTCAATTCCGGAATGAGGATTTTCCAGACAATATCTGAAATATTTCAAACATTCTCCATTGCAAGTATTAGACTCACTTGAAAAAGGACATCTATATGGACTACAGAATGGCATAAAATTAACTCCCGGAATAAGGGGCTCAACATCTTTTCTATGAGAAAGTTTACTCGTAACACTTAAAGCTCCCACAGTCATCCCGTGATAACTACCCTGGAAAGCAATAATACCATGTCTATGTTTTACAATTCGTGCAAGCTTGAGCGCCGACTCAACAGCATCGGACCCAGTCGGTCCCCCAAAATTTATTTTACATTTTCCTCTCAGAGATTCTGGTAAAGCATCCGAAAGCGCTTGCATGAAGTTGATTTTGACTTCAGTAGGAAAATCGAGAGCCTGTGTCATTGAATCATCTTTTTGTAATGAGGCAGTAATTATTTTATTGTTATGACCTAGGTTGAAGACACCACAGCCGGAAATAAAATCTATGTATTGGTTACCATCAACATCTTCGAGAATTGAACCTTTGGCTCGGCCGAAAGCGATCGGGATACCTCTTGGGTACGATCTGTTTCGACTCTCCAACTCATCCTGCTTCCTTAGTAAATCTAAGGATTTAGGACCAGGCACATGATCCGTCGTTATCTTTACTTTATCTGACAGATGATACGATTCAAACATATAATTTCTCTTGCCAAATCTTATTTATATATAGCTATTATTTGTCTCAAAATCAATTCGTCATCCTTCATATATTCACCTCTAAAATCAAACCAAACCCTGAGAAAATCATTTCGATTAATCTCTCTCAGTCCACCGATCTCTGGATCTTGAAGATAGATCATGTCTTTATCAAGACCAACGACAACCGAGTAGTGCCCATCAGCCATTTCCGATAACGGATATTCTTGTCTTCCTCTCGTGAACCAGTTTACTATTACTGGAACTTTCTCAGCGAGCCAACTATTAATGTCGGAAAAATTGCTTTCGTCTTTGACAATCGCTTTCAGGCCAAACGAACTTGCGACTCTAACCAGATCTTCTTCGCCGACTCCAATACCTTTAACCGTACCGACAAGTTTTGATAATTCCTGTTCGCTTTTATCAATTCCGTAATAACTAAGAACCATTTTAAGAGATGCCGGTCCACACATATCAGAGTGAAGAGTCTCCTGAAAAGCCTTAACATCAAGTAGTGTCTTATTTGTCATGACATAACAATATCCCTCTTCCATATATGCGTCAACTTGGCACGTATCCTCAAGACTTCCTCTCTGTTAGAGCCGAATATTACAAAACCTAGTACTGGCTTCTTGATACTAAGCAACGTTATCACTATTCCCTTTCTGGTCCCTTTTATCGGGAACAGGATAGGTTTCATTTTTTTATAGATATAGCTGGCAGGTAATACTTTTTTTCCATACTCAAACGAATCCGCCGACAACGCCGAAATCTTGCTTTGCCAGTTATCTCCAAATATATACCGCGCAAGATCGAAGAGATGGGTTCCACCAGTCCTTCTCGCATTTGTTTCTATAGGAACAGCGGCGCCAGATGCTGATATGACAAAATCAATGTCGAAGAAGCCTCTATATCCCAGAGCCCAGTAATGTCTAGCAATTATGATACCTATCCGATTGATCGACGCCTTCATTATCGGACCAACACACCCTTTTCCAATGTAAGCGCCGATAAAAGCACCAGACTTGTCCAAAAGTTGATTACAAATGTAGGTTACATTAGTGCCATTTTTGTCAATAAAAAACTCAACTGATGGTGAACATAACCATCCGTTATTTGAAGCAATGAATTCCTCGATAACAATAGGGCCACTTTTCCATATGGGGTCTTTAAGAAAACGCTCGCGCACATATTTCCTCAAATACGCCGCAGAAGTGAAATTTTCTCTGTGAATTGTAATCAATCCCCACCCACCTTCACCGTAAGAGGCTTTGACAATGCACGATAAATTATTTTCGTGAAAATACGTTAGAACCGCTAATGCTTCAGCTCTATTTTTACAAATACGGAAAATAGGAGAGACTATATCCTCACCAGATTCTCTTAGCGACTCCATCTCCAATCTAAAGCCTTTTTTGGAATCAAGACGAGAAACAATTCTATAATCGCTTCTTTCAGGCTCTTGATCGACGGAAAATGTAAGGCCAGATTTGCGTAAATTATCCAACAATCGCCGCAACTCTTTTGTGAAAGCATAAGGCGATATTAAAACTGTAGGATTTTCTCGTATAACTTTCTTTAGTTTTTCGAGTAGTTTTTTATCTTGAAAAATAGAGGATGATAGGTTCATTCCCTTTTTGCTCGGATGCCAGTTAAATACATTCCGAAACCCAACTTTGTCTGTAACACTATCCAACAAAGCCGGAATAATTGGAACTGATGAAATTACGATCTTATCATCCCCTTCCCAAAACAAAGAGCGATTTGCAAGGTAGTCCTCAAAATCAATTTTTTCTGCACGAGTCCGCTTATCAGTTATACAAGAAATAATCTTTGCAAAGGCCTCAGTTTCATTTGCAATGATAATATTTTTTATTTTTTTTGACATTTTATTGAAAGAGCGGTCAGTTTCCTAACCGCCCTAGAATATGACCGGTGCGGTCACGCATTATTGGATATACCGATTCTTAGCCGTAACCACTATGCGCTCAATCAGATCCCCAAACGAGACATCTTCGAAACTCGCCATCATGGTTAAGGTGTTATTGAGACCGTGGGTATTGGGACCAATACCGGGATTGTAATTGACTTCGAGCAAGAATATTCTACCACCACTTGTCAGCCGGTAGTCTATTCTCGCGTAGTCACGACAGTCCATGACGCGATATGCAACCCGGGTGTATCGTCTGAGCAAGGCAATCGTTGCCGCAGGGAGTTGCGCCTTGACCATGTTCTCTTTCGTTCCGCCCCACTTGTACTCATAAGATCTTATTCTCTGCAGCTCGGGAACCGCGGGATCAAAGACGAATTCAAGTGGCGGAAAGATGTGCGTCTCTTGGCCATTGCCGACAATTCCAACAGAAATTTCCCTTCCTATAACAAACCGCTCGACAAGTGCGGGCTGTCTGTAGAAAGAAAAGACCTGTCTGACTTTTCTGGCCAAATCTGCTTGATTAGAGACAACACTGTCGTCTGTAATACCAACACTCGCTTCTTCCCAGACCGGTTTAACAATCACAGGAAAAGGCAGTCTGGTCTCAATTGGCAAAGGTACTTCTGGGCGAAACACCTCTCTTCTAGGAGTAGGAATCCCGTAGCCAGAAACCGTCAAGTTGGTCTTTTCTTTGTCCATGGTGTAAATCATATTGCGAAGCGAAGCGCCAGTGAAAGGAATGCCAAGAGCCTCGAGAATCGCCGGCACCGTAGCCTCATTAGTGTTGGATCCGCCGAAACCCTCGGCCAGATTAAGCACTATATCGATTTCACCTTTGATTGCTAATAACCTACTCCAAAGATCAATCGCAGCTTCAAGAGCCATGACTTCGTGGCCACGAGAACGAAGTACTTGTTCAACCAGTGGGACGATGATATCTATCTCTTGTTCGCATACCAGATCACCAGGCACACCTTTTTTCAGAACTACGGCCCGATTAAAAAGTATCAGTATTTTCATAAGTCACCTTAAAAGTTCACGAAATCTGATTAGCTCCTTCGGATTAACCGAACTCAATCACATAACAGTCTAGACTGTCAGAGGACAATAAGAGACACCCATCCAAGGTATCAAGGAGCAGAATAAACTATCCTGTCAAAGACTATTATATTGACGAATGAAAGTCAAAATATTAAATTCTCGATTTGACTGACAGTGACATATACCGTAGATTTAAGACGATGGTAAAACTAATATGCTAAATTATGCACTCAAAGACGACGCCGAAGCAGACAATACTGGCAATACTCCGATTATTCAAATCAAACTTAAAGGCTTGGATTTAGTAAACCTGTATATCAAATTGGAAGGCGAGAATCCCACGGGCAGCATTAAAGACAGGGCAGCCTCGTTTATTTTAAGAAAAATAGTTTCCAATAGAGAAATTAACAAAAATACGATTATTCTCGAGTCTTCGTCCGGAAATTTTGGAATATCCCTATCGGAATTCTGTAAAAAAATTGGTTTGAAATTTTATTGTGTCATTGATAAGAATATTTCACCGGAAAATGAAGAAATCATTCATAAGTCGGCCGGTAAAGTTTTCAAGATTTCCGAAGCAGATGAAAATGGGGGATATCTTCTAAACAGAATCAGAAAGATCAAAGAACTTCAAAAGAAAATTCCCAACTCTTACTGGGTAAATCAGTATGCCAATCCATATAACGCCGCAGCTTATTATGAAACACTGGGAAACGAGATCTGCTCTTCATTCAGAAATATCGACTATGTTTTTATTGGGGTTAGTTCTGGCGGTACGATTACCGGAGTATCGCAAAAAATAAAATTGTTACAGCCAAAAGCAAAAGTTATCGCTGTAGATATTTCAGGTTCTGTAATATTTGGAGGGGTTGCTAAAAAAAGATACATACCCGGTATTGGATCCAGTATGGTACCGAGTATAATTGAAAAAGCCAAAATAGATGATGTGGTTACCGTATCAGAAAAAGATACCGTTAATGCATGTAGAGATTTTTTGAAGACATATAATCATCTTATTGGAGGATCTTCAGGTTCGGTCATTGCCGCGATTTATAAATACTTTAACGGCAAACAGTTCGAGCGAGCGCAAACTGTAATAACTGTCTTTCCGGACAGAGGAGAAAGGTATATTTCAACGATATACAATGATGAATGGTGCAAGAAAATAATCTAATACCATGTTATATCTAAACGAAAAAGATATCGAGAAGATCGGTGTCGATTGGAACAAATGCACTGAAACAATCAAGAAGGCGGTTTTTTGCCTCGACACTCACAATGCTGTACAACCAATAAAACCATACTTGCGTTTCAAAAATCCTATAAATAGAATTATCGCTATGCCGGCATATTTAGGCGACGGATTCGATATTGCGGGAATAAAATGGATAGCTAGTTTTCCGGAAAATATAAAGAGGGGTATTCCAAGAGCATCATCAATCGAGATACTAAATGATCCAGATACAGGAAAAATTATCTCAGTCATAAATGCTTCATCGTTAAGCATTATTAGAACAGCGTCCGTAAGTGCCTTGATGATAAAATACTTTCTTGAAGCAAGAAACCTAGAGAAAATTACTGTTGGCATTATTGGCTGGGGTCCTGTTGGCCAATATCATGCAAAGATGTGCCAAGAAATGTTCGGTGACAAAATCTCGAAAATGTTTCTTTATGACATTAAGAAAATCGGTAGTATCGACATAAATTCCATAAAAAATACTGTGATCGAAAATAGCTGGAAGAACGTCTACACGAAATCAGACATTCTTATTACATGTACCGTATCGGCAGATAGATATATAGATGTCAAACCGAAACGAGGATCTCTATTATTGAATGTTTCTTTAAGAGACTATAAATCGCACATCTTCCCTTTTGTAAAAAAATCAATTGTCGTTGATAATTGGAGCGAAGTCTGTAGAGAAGGCACTGATATTGAGCTGTTCCATAAACTCAATGGATTAGAAGAGAGGGATACAAAATCAATTTCCGATGTTGTTGTTAGAGAAGCCCTCAAGTCTTACCCAAAGACTGGTCCTATTATGTTCAACCCAATGGGCATGGCTATATTCGATATCGCCATCGCAAAGTATTTTCTTGAACAAGCGAAAAAGAAAAAAATTGGTTTGATTTTGCAATAGAGATACGATCTTGTAATGTGCCGACCGACAAGCTCACATTAGCCCGGAAACAAAAACACCCCGACTTTCATCAAGGGCGTTTTTGTTTTCCGCTAGGCGGAAAGGTGCTCGGGTTAACTAGACGCGAGTGACATTCTTGGCGTTCGGGCCCTTCTGGCCGTCGACGACTTCGAATGAAACCGCATCACCAACCTTGAGCTCGGCGAAAGTAACGCCGGAAAGATCGTTCGAATGAAAGAACAGGTCCTTAGCCTCGCCTTCGCGAGCAATAAAGCCGAATCCTTTCTCCGTCAGAGTCTTGATTGTTCCAGTCTGCATGATGAATTGAAGAAATTTAAAAAATAATGAAGAAACTCGACGCTTTCTTTGTGACAGTATGGTAGCACATATCCTATAAATAAGACAGGCCCCAACGATTTCCTCGTGGGGCCCCCAACAAACGGTTACTTCCTATATATTTTACCGCTTGAGTAAGCGTACTCTGCGGACTTCAAAGTAATAGGCTCCCAACCCCACCAACGCTGCAACCGCTACGGATACGAGCACTTCGACGCCGATTATAGCCTCGATTTGTAGTTTTTCAGTTGGTATAAAGAACGAAACCAAGGGTGAGAGAAGACACAACACAAAAAACACTCCAACTGCTCGTTGTATTGCACGGCTTAACGGGCTCTTTTCGTCATTCATATCAAATCCAAATTCCTCCTCCCGCAACGTTAGCGAGAGAAAACCACTTGTTCCGGGATTATCCTAACATAAAAATGGGATTTTTCAACAGACGTTGGCATAACCGCAACAGCAAGAGATGGATGCTGGTCGTTTCGAAAAAGTAAAGGCTCTACTTCAAATACCCTTTCATAGCCTGATAAACCTTATCAGCAATAATTGAATAACCAAGATTATTAGGATGAACTTGATCGGACATATAGCGACTGTCAGCCAAAAGACCGGAAAGGACATCGGGAACATAGACGGAGCCGGTCGATCGGGCCAAATTTCGGAAAGAGGCTTCAAAATGATCGCTTAATAATCCGCCGCGAATACCCAGAAGGACGACCATAGCACCCTTGGCTTGGAGAGCACTTATGATCGCTCGCAGATTTTGGAAGGTCACTTCGGGCGAAACTTTCTGGAGATAATCGTTACCGCCAAAAAGGACCAAAACTATTCCCGGATTTTGCGAAGTAACATCTCTAACCCTGGCCAAACCTTGAGTGGTTGTCTCTCCGGAAACACCGAGGTTAGTTATCGGCCGGCCGATCTTCGTGGAAAGCAATGAAACAAAATCGTGTCCAGAACTAGAGCCAACTCCTTGAACTAAGCTGTCTCCAAAAGCAACCACGGTATTATTGACCGGCGGGTAATTAACAATCTTGTAACGGGGCTTGAAAAGAAAGTAGCCAAGAATAGCTAGGACGATAAAACCGCTGAAAATTAAATATTTTTTGGGCATATAAATGTTACGAATGGTGATACTTTTCGCCTTTGATGATCGTAAAGCCCCGGTAGATCTGCTCGGCCAAGATGCTGCGAACCAATTCGTGAGGGAAAACCAAAGCCGAAAGAGATATACTCAAATAGGCCTTTTCTTTGACCGTATGAGCAATACCGTAGGCTCCGCCAATAACAAAAACCACATCTTTAAGACTTTCATTCTGGGCCTGTTCGAGAATATGAGAAAATCCCAGAGAGTCGAACATTTTACCCTTTTCATGAAGAATGATTAACCGACAACCTTCTGGCAAAGCTTTGATAATTTTTTCTCCTTCCTCTTTCATGTCGGAAGACGGAATAAATTTCCATTCTATGGGGCAATAATGAGCTAGTCGCGAAGTGTATTCAATAACAACATCTTGGCCAAGATAACCTTTGGATCGGCCGGGTGAGATGATGGTAATTTTCATGAGGTAATAGTAGCACGAGAAATTAAGATGCGACTATATAAACAGAAAACCCACCATCTTGTCACAGGGATTTTCTGTGCTAAGACGATGGGCGCGAGTTGCACCTGTACAGGTAGATCTCGACGTGGTCGAGTCCGCCGAGCGTTTCGGTCCGGATAGGTCCGGCGAAACCTGGATCGATGAGAGGCGACCGAATGTGCTTTTGGCCGTCCCTGTAAAAACCGAGTTCTATAACTGCGGCATAATCAGGGCCAAGCTGAACCTTAGCCGTTTCACCGACTGCGAAGTGCGGCTCGCGCGCCCCGTTTATCGGTTTCAGAAACTTAGGTAGATCGGCCTTTGACCTGACGCAAAAAACCCTTTTTGACTCGGGAATGTGGAACTTGTGCTCAAGCCGAAGCCTGATGCAAAGATCCTTATTCAGCGCCGGGTCAAGACCGCCGATGGTTGGCAAGAGGTCATCTTCGAGATCAGCGTCCCCGTAAGTCCACTCGGCACCTTCTTCCCCATCGATTACCAGACCGGTCCCCAGCGTCTGGCGCAGCAACTGGAAACGAAGTCGTCTCCGATCGTTGACCCAGAAGAACCGCATTAGACTGCCCTCGAGTAAAATCGGCCGGGGTGAGTGGTTGATGATCGCTACCGGAGCAAGAGTACTCCTGCCTTTCCGCAAATCTCGGATAGCCATCTCCGACATGTCGCTTTGATGGAAGAGAACCTCGACACCTGACTGAGCCAAGCAGCTCCGCACCGACCAGCGCAAAGCGTTAAGTGCGCCCCTGGTCAGGTCGATGTTTGGAAAGTCTTTCGAGCTGACTACCAGCGGCACGCCGACCAGCATTCTAGACGGCGGGACAAGGACCTCTTCCGCGATTACCACATCTCGCCCGATCCAGACATCCCCAAGAGCTTTTAATTGCTCATGAGCGATAGCCCGGTCGCAAAGATTCTGAATGTGCTCTGGCCGAAAACAATACATATTCACCTCCTTCCTTTTTTTGATTTTTTATTTGTGCAAATGTTTATTTTACATTGCCATATTTCAGAGGTGAATGCAAGAAACACAGATATATAATACATAGTCAATCCACCAAACTAAAGGCTCCGTCTCCTAGCACTTTATAAAAGTTTCCTTATTCGAGCATTATTGTTATACACAGTCCCCAAATTCAAAGAAACGTGCATTTTTTGAAAGCCCATGCTATGCTATCTTTAGGTATCAGTCAATCTTTACTTGGAAGTAGAGATCAGACTGTAAGCACAATGAAAATCAAGGCAAAACATATGCCCACAGACTCCGAAAAACAAACAGTCGCGTTGCCCTTCATCCTAACGTTCCTCACTCCCTACGAGGGAGCCAGCGGTCCGACGACGTCGGGAACGTACGACAACATCGATGCGGCCGACGTGGCCTAGCCGCAGGTATAAAGCAACTGACGGACAAATATACCCCTCTTATTGCACAAGTAGGAGGGGGTTATTTTGAAAGGAGACAAAATGATACTAGCAATCGGTAATTCGGAATGCCTGGAATATGAGGCATACAAGGAAGTCAGAGACTCTCTAGAGAGAAGAGGTGAGCAACTACTCTTGTTTAGGCAAAACAAATGCCTTCAGGGTGAATATCTTACCTTCAGAGTTTCGAAGAACATCCCTATCTATTCGATAGTCGTGGAAGGCAAGGAATACGATGTCAGGCAATTCACCGGGATCTGGTACATGCATCCCATGTTGCCTATGGATTTGCTTCGCCATCCCCAAGTCGAATTCAGGCCTTTCATTTCGGCTCAGTTTCTAGAGATGCGGAAGGCCCTCTGGAGCTTGATGAGCAAGGCCAAATGGCTCAACGATCCCTGGAAAATGGCCCAGGCGGAAAACAAGATCGTTCAGTTGTCCGCCGCTACCCAATCCGGTCTCGCCGTTCCGGATACGATAGTTACTTCGGATCCGGAAGCGGTCAGGCATTTCTACGCAGAACATGGCGGAAGGATTATCGTCAAAATTCTGGCCACTAGCCCCATCTTAGACCAGGTTATATACACAAACCTCGTCTCGGAAGAAAGTATACAGACTATCGAGACCGTCAAGCTTTCGCCGTCGATCTTCCAAGAATACATTCCGAAATCCTACGAGCTTCGGATCACGGTGGTCGGTCATCAAATCTTTCCCGTGAAGATCCTATCCCAGGCTAACATCCAAACGAGCATCGATTGGCGGGCTAAGCCTACAGACAATGACCACGGGGTCATGATGGAACAATGCACACTGCCGGAAAAGATTATTGATCAGATTCGGCATTTCATGTCAGCAATGGGTTTGAACTTCGGTTGCATAGATATGATAGTCACCCCGGCTGGTCACTATATTTTCTTGGAGATCAACCCCAATGGTCAGTGGTACTTTGTCCAACTGAAGACCGGCGCGCAGATAGCGGAAGCAATTGCCCAATTATTGGTGTAATCAAGGGGAAAGGTAGCATTACCAAGTACCCTTTTATTTTTATGAAATCAATGCTTCTACGGAAACAGATTGAAGAAATGCGCAAAGTCGATCAGGCTTTGCGTTTCAAAGCCCTTGAAGAACAAAATAAGCGGAGTTCCAAAAAGACATCATTGGGGACTTATAACTACCTGGTCTATTTGGCCGACCTGCTTCACGGTCTCAAAATCAAAGAAATGATCAAGGATCACGGCTATCCCAATCAGAAAAAAATAGGCCAAGACGGCATGCATGACTTCTGGCTCTTGATTCAGCATCAAGACCAGGATTTGCTCTTACAGAAGAAGTGTCTCAGATTCTGCTCTTTCTCCGGTCCCGATTTCGCCCATCTCACCGATCGGGTTCTTTTGAATAGCGGCAAAAAGCAACGATACGGAACGCAATATACCGGCAAACTGGATAACAAAGGCAATCGCATACTGCAACCGCTTGAGGATCCAAAAAATTTGGAGAAAAGGAGAAGGAGTGTGGGGATGTAAGCAATGATATTATGAATACTCAAAGAACATCCGCCTTTCTCATGGCCAATCTCGGTTCGGAAGTCTCGAGAATTCTTTCTGCAAAAGAACATGGCAATGAAGTCCAGATAAGATCCGGTTTTGAAAGAGCGACGAAGATTTTAACGGAGATTATGACGCTACCAGATATGAAGACGAGGTCTGTCGAGATTCAGGCTCTTTCCGATCTGATCATTGATATGACAAGTAAAAAACCGATGTTTCAGGTCTCTCGAAAAAATATATCAGCATATTTCATTCCTTTCGCCATAAGAATCATGAGTCCTGCAATATAGCTTCAGAATACCATGTATCCTGGTCTTTGAAAACAATGTTGCGAATAGTGCCTTTTTTAAGGGTGTTCTTCATGTTTTTATAGAAGCAAAATGACTGGCAAAAGACAATTAGACCCGAGCTAGCCGATCAAATCCAATCTGATGCAGATACAGTAAAGTAAGATCGGATACATACGGAAGCTCCATTATTTTTTCCACAGACATAAAGATCTGCCGCCTATGCTTTGATGGCTCCATATTTTTCATTTGACCATTGTACTTCAGTACTTCAAATAAATGGCTGGTGACTCTGACATTATGTCCGTCCCTCATATAATAATAGTCTTTGACTACCAACTCTTTACATTCCTCGACATGCAAACCGCATTCTTCTAATATTTCCTGTTTAAGCCCGTCGATCACATTCTGACCATCCTTAACCTTACCGACCGGAATAGTCCAGAAACCGTATTTAACATGATCCTGAACCAGGATTTCACCTTCCTTATCCTTGATAACGGCCGCTATGCCGTGATGGCTGATGACGTCTTCGCTGGTGTATTTTATATCGGTGGGCTGTGAGTCGAGCATATGAAATATGATACTACAATTTGACGACTGTCGTTAATGAATGCTATACGAGGTTGGAAATAACTTTGTGGAAATGTAGGGATGTCTCGGGAATTTTCAATTTAAATCGCCCCCAACCTCCGCAATTAGCCTTTTGACAAGCTCT
>JBAYFW010000003.1:0-21267 GCA_041667005.1 Minisyncoccota bacterium
CCATCCCGATATATATTTCACTTTTCGATTGTAAATGATCCATATGTGTTAGAATTAACTGGTAATCGACCTTACCCATCAATTGTAACTGCTGGACTAAAGGTTTTTATAGCATTAAAATACCCCCATGACCCCCGACCCCACCTGCATATTCTGCAAAATTGCCCGCAAGGAAATACCCGCCGAGATTGTCTACGAGGACAACGATTTCTTGGTCTTCCTCGACATCAATCCCCTTTCACCCGGCCATGTTCTCATCATTCCCAAGGACCATTACCGCTGGGTTTGGGATGTTCCCAACCTCGATGCTTATATGATACTAGCGGGCAAAATGGCTTTGGTCCTGCGCAAGGCCTTTGATCAGGAAATGATTCTTTCAAAAGTCGTGGGTGAAGAAATTCCCCATGCTCATATTTGGTTGTTTCCTTCCAATAAGACGGAGGGGGATAAGAAGGACTTCAAAGAGAACGCGAGGAGGATTAGGGAGGCGATTGGGAGATAAGAGCTAAGAGATAAGAGCTAAGAAGAGCGAAAAATCACCAGGGGCGATGTATTTTTCAATGTCGAGGACATGCCGCTGCGACTATGAATTGCTTGGCAAAAAACGATGTCCGCACATGGTTGAATCGTTTTTTGCCTAGCAATTCAAGAGCAAGTTCCGCAGACATTGAAAATGCACCTGCCCTGGTGATTTAAAACCCTGTTTCCTACTCCCTGTTTCCCGCTTCCTCCAACACCTCGATCCCCACAAGCGTCCCTTTAGCCAAAAATTCCAACATCGCCCCGCCAGCACCTGACATGAAGGTGATCTTATGCACCAAACCAAGCTCCGCTATAGCCGCCAAAGTGTCTCCGCCGCCCAAGACTGAGGTAACGCTTCCGTGAGTGGCATGGGCAATACTTTCCGCCACATCCAGCGTGGCTTTCTTGAAACCATCTTCATAAATACCCAGAGGGCCGTTCCAAAGGATAAATTGGGCGTGCTTGATCTCTTCTTTTAGCATTTCAACCGTTTTCGATCCCGAATCGGTCATCCTACCTTCTTTTGGAAAATTGTCCGGAGCATACTCTTTGCCACTATCATCAGTAACATCGAGAGGCAAAAGGATCTTGGGATTATTTACATAAGTCGAAAGATCAATACTGCCATCCGAAACGACCGACTTCCCCACTTCACAGCCTTTGGCTTTGAAAAGATCGCTGGCTAGTGCCCCACCTACGAAAACTTTATCGGCAAGACCTAGAAATTTCTCCAAGAGAGGCAGCTTAGTCGAGAACTTCGCTCCGCCCAAGATAAATAGAAAAGGATGAGCCGGTTGAAAAGCCTTGGAAAGATGGGCTATCTCGTCCGCGAATTCCAGCCCGGCGTACGAAGGCAGGAATTTTGGCAAACCTACAATCGAGGCATGCTCTCGATGCGAGACAGAGAAAGCTTCGTTGACATAAATATCGGCGAGAGAGGCCAATTCTTTGGCAAACTTAGGATCGTTTTCTTTTTCACCTTTGAAGTTCCGAATATTTTCCAGCATCAAAATCTCTCCTTCAGGCCAGTTTGCCACTAATTTGGCCAATTCTTTGGGATTTTCCGCTAAACGAATCTTATAGCCCCATCTTTGCAAATAAGTAGCCACTGGAGCCAGCGAAAGATTATCGCCTTCAGGAGACTGGATATGGCCGATCAAAATAACTTTGGCGCCGCCTAGCAGTAAGTGATCCAAAGTGGGGCGCATTATCTTCAGACGGTAATCATTGGACACTTTCCCCTCGGAAAGAGGCACATTGAAGTCGGCAATCATGATCACTTTGACGCTTTGAAGGTATTCGATATCTTTAACTGTTTTCATGCTGGATTTGTTAATCGGCTCATTCCTAATTAATAGCGTTGGTAAATTTCTAATTACTAATTACTAAGAAATGAACAATTTCCAATGAGAAACCCAAAATTAGTGTCGGAAATTGGGATTTGGTTATTGGTCATTATTTAGAAATTAGTATTTAGAAATTAGAAATTTATTTGTCCACCCTACGCCACCTCATCCACCGCTCTCAAAAGCTCCCCAAACCCGCTCTTACTCAAACTCTCCCTTCCTGGCAATAACCCATCCACTTGTCCAAGCCGAACTATATCAGCTGCGTTCGTAGCATTGGCCGAACCGCCGTAAATAATCCGAGTCTTCTTGGAATAGTCCTGGCCGAAGAGATCGGCCAGAGTTTTCTTAATGAAAAGCATCGTCTCGTAGATCTGATCTGGATTCATAGCTGCCAAGGCTCCGATCGCCCAGATCGGTTCGTAGGCGATAATAAGATCGGAAACGTATTTCTTAGCTACTTCGCCTAATGAATTCTTAAGCTGCTCTTTCAAGAAGTCGAAGTGTGAGCCGTTCTCGTCATCGCGATTTTTCTCGCCAATACAGACAATGGGCGTAATCCCCGCCTCCAAAGCCTGAGCCAGTTTTTGGGCGACAATCTCGTCAGTTTCTCCTTTGGCTCGTCTTTCTGAATGGCCAACAATCGAATATTTCACTCCCAAGTCTTTGAGCATGGCTGCACTCACCTCTCCTGTCTGCAAGCCAGCTGGCAGGGCCGCCAGGTTTTGGGCGCCTAAGTGAAAATTGTCGGAACCGGCTCCATTAGAACAAGCTTGTAGGTAAATAAAGGGCGGACAGATAACGATTTCGGTATTTTTAATCTTTGTTGCGGCCAATCGCGAAGCGTTAGCGATCTCTTTGGCTTCAGCCAAAGTGGCTGGATTCATTTTCCAATTGCCAATAATGATTATTTTTTTCATATTGGCATATTGTAGCAGAAAATGCCGTTGTGAAGCGACGACTTAAAAGATTATTTGTCTGCAATAAATTTTCCGGGCTTGTTGCCGGAAAGCAATTCATCAAGTCTACTTCAGCTCCTGCCAAGAAATGACTTCATACTGAGTCGTGGCCTGGGGAAAAGAGGGTGGAGGCCCATAAAGTAATCGTCCGTCATAGTTGATATTGCGAGTCTTGTATCCGGTATCGTCCGTATAAGCGAAGCCGTATCGATTATAGCTGGCGATCATCCCATTCAAGGTCAAGGAATTTCGGACGGAATTCGTGCAGCTGCTATTATAGTAAAATCTGCCAACTCTTCCGTTTTCAGCCACCAAAGCCGCGTCGATGTTCAAATTGTCGTCGCTAAGCATTCCGGCATTGATGTTCCCCTGGGCAATGAGTCCGATCGTGTCGATGCCGTTATAATCCGTATAATTCAAATCTGAATTGATGGTTATGTTGGCGTGTTTGTCCGGATCGGTATTGCCAATAATACCCGCCACTACCGTGATCCTGGCGTTATTGATAGTCCCGTCGACCCAGACATGATCATTGAAGAAAATCACACCGTTGGCGGGGATGGAATAATTACCAACAAGCGTTTGATTGGAGTTAATTGGAGTCTTGATACTCCAGGTCCCCCACTGAACCTGACTGTTCGCCGTTACATTATTGGAACAAGATGTCGAAACTGTCTGCAAATTATTGACTTTGTAAAGATCATAGCTTGTAACCCCGCCCGACACTTTAAACATAATATGATATCCCTTTTTCCCAGATGATGGCCATTCTTTGCCTCCGGCCGCCGGTTGAGCCAGAGCCCGAAGCTGGGTCAAGCCAGCCGTGAGTCCGGCAAAGTCAACGGCCGGCACCGGATATTGCCGACCGGCCATAAAAACATCAGGACGGTTGTTGGCCAGAGTCGGCGGATTCGGATCATCAGTTCCCGAGGTGGTATAAACTCCCCATTTTGTCGCTCCGGTATCCGGATCAGTATAGGTATTTTTGGCGCTAGAGATGAGATTATGGGCCACGCCATCGAATCTAATTCCACCGTTTGCCTGAACAGGACCAAAAACTACCGTCCCTTCCCCAAAGCGAAGATTATCATTGGCAACTACGGCATATTTAGCCAAGGAAGGAATCGCCAAAGTTTTCTGTATTTTTCTTTTGATACTTGAAGAGGCTAAATTTGCCTCGGAAACAATTTTTACGATCGTCGAACCAACCTGGGGCGGGGTTATGGTCAAAGAGTAGGCGCCGAGCAGATAGCCGTCTTTATCGTAAAAATCATGAGTGTAGGGTCCTGGCGTGGTTGTGCCGTCTTTGTAATCCGTGGGAAATTGGGCCAAATGCCATTGGTAATAATCGACGCCGGCTTCGGCAATCTGGAATACTTGTTCGCGAGCCGAAAGATTGCGAATACTGCCCAAAACCGAAGCTCCCCAATTAACCAAGCCGATTATAATAATAGTGGCAATAGTTGCAAATATAATAACGGAGATAAGAATGCTGCCTTTATTTTTCTTAGATGTGGTCATAAATTGCTTTTCAGATTCCTAATACTGCCCTGGACGCTGTATATAATAGGCGCCGGTGCATTCAGAGGATCAAGATCAATTTTAACATTTATTTTAACCAGCCTTACTTTGTTATTCGAGATTGGGTAAACCATGGGTGAAGTCGTACCGCTATAGTTCGTGTCAAAATACTGAAAAACAGGTAAGGTGATACCGTTAACAACCCGTTCAAGCAAGGTCGTAGTCGCCTGACTAGCCAAGTTATAAACAACCGGATTGCCGGTCGGGTTAATCGTCGCCCGATATAATGTAGTCCCCATAAGAGTATAGGTTATCTTCTCGATTAGACCGTCATTATTTGCATCCGAGAAAAAAGAGAGAGTCGTACTTCCGGCGTTTATAAGAGCGTAAGCGCCGTTAGCTCCCGGTCCCGCCTCCCGGATTTCCGTCAGAGCGGTTTTTAAAATCACTTGGGCATTTTGAGCCGTCTGATATGAACCGGATACCGAAGTTTTATATTTAAAAATATTGGCTTGGAAAGAGGCTACAGCAACAACCACGATGACAAAAGTCGAGATTGCGATCAAAACCTCAACTAGGGTCATCCCTCCGGTAATTGAGGGTAATTTCTGTTTTTGTTGCCGGTTAATTTTCATTTTTTAAAATACGGATTACGGGTTGAGCGGCGCGGTATGCTCCTGCCAACCGTTTACAATATCTATTTCAGCCGTGTAATTTGTGTAGCCGGTCTTGGAGACCGTAAGATTGTACTCGCCGGTTGAAATGCCCTGAAATATTACCTGACCGGGCGGAATACAGCCTGAAGTATAAGAAAACGAAGTATCGGAAATAGTGGGAGTATTGGTAGCCGATCCGGTCGTCAAATACATGGCATATCTGGCGTATTGATTGCCGTTATTTATCGGGCTTATAGGAGAATCAGGACTTGAATAAAATGTATTGGCCGTCCCATCCGGGCCGGTAAAATTCCAGGTGGCCGGAGAAGAGCTTGGACTGGTCGCGAATTGAAATTTGACGCTTCCGGAACCGACGAATATATTTTGAGTGGCCGGATTCCAAGAGAAAGTGTAAAAATTACTGGAAGTACCGGTGTCAAAAGTTGAAGAGACAAGCGTCCCGGTCGCGTTGGTATCATATAAACCAAAATTTTGGATCAAAAGAGCATCGCCGGAAGAGGTTGCCGTATCAATGCCATAGCCTGAGTAATACTTGACACCATTTATATACATCTCCTGTCCATCGCCGCTTGACCAATCGGTTTGCGACATATAACCCTGTCCAGTCACCGCAGTAACATTGTAGCCTCCCCCGGAAAGATTAACCGAGGCTCCGGAAATTGGGAGATTAGTGGTACCGTCGATAACTGAAACCATAATACTTCTGGCGCTTTTTGGCATTACGACAAATTGAACGCTCTGGGAATTGCCTGGATTTAGAGTAAAAGGGCTAAAAGGATTGATTCCGGCAATTTCAAAACCGCTATCCAGTGGAACGATCGTATACGTATCCCACTCGACGTCGTTCAAATTGAGAGACCCCGAGCCGTTCGTCAAAAGATTACCGACGTATTTTGGTATCCCCAAACCGATCTGCTTGGCACCGGTAAGCGAAAAGTCAAAACCCCCTACAGCCTGACAAAGTGGTGTTACGCTTGAAAAGTGCAAGGAACTCAAACGGTCAATCGAAAAACTGACTGGGCTTATTTGCTGATTGAGAACAGTTACATTCGGCCTGATAGGATTGGGATTGGTCACGGAAGCCGCAAAAGTTTGATCCGTAGTGTATCCCCCTTTGGTGACGGTAATTTTGTACATATCGACGCCCGGCGGCACTCCGATAATATTGAGTATCCCGACATTATTAGTTACGTCGTTTATGTCAATGGAAGAAGTGGCTAAACTTTGAATCCGAACCGAGGCGTTTTCAACCGGCTGGCCGCTACCATCGAAAACTTGGACCGAGAGCGCTCCGCCCAAACCGGCCGACTGAAGATTGGCCGGAGCGATCTGACCGGTCAAAATAACCGGCTGAAAATTCTTGCAGGCTGGACAATCGACATTGACTTCAACCAGCTTATCGCTAGCTTGCACGGTCGAGGTCGAAAGGTTGATATTACGAATCGTCAGACCAACATTAAAAGAAACGCCTCCCCTGACCAAAGTCTGATTTTGGGGCAAAATTCCCTGAGGAATACCCGTCAAAAGTCCAACTTTGGCGTATGGCATGTTTCGGATTATCTCAAACTGTTCATTGGCCAATTGAACGGCCAAAGTCCTCGACTGGGCTCCGCTGGCCAGCTGAAAAAGTGCACTAAATGAACTGTAAACGGCAACCGACACGACCAAAAAAAGAGCCGTCCCGACCAGCACTTCAACCAGAGAGAAACCTTTTGGTAAATGCTTTTTGTTTGTAATCATTATATTGCGTCAACCAGAGAATACATAGGCTGAATCATGGCAATGGCAAAGAAACCGACAGCCGCCCCGATAACCAGGATAAGAAAAGGTTCGATAACCGTCGACATATCTTTGGTTTTCTGATCGACGTCGTCTTCGTAATACTTAGCTACTCCGAGAAGCATTTCTCCCGTCTTGCCGGTCTCTTCTCCCACGCTCATCATTTCAGCAAAGAAAACCGGATAAAGATTGGTGTGTTCGTTGAAGATTTTAGACATAAGTTCTCCCTTCTTGATCGCTATTGAAGCTTTTTCCAAAACGACCTTAAAATGAACATTCTGAACGACGGTAGCGGCGATATTGACCGATTCGACAACGTTAACACCCGTGCTCAAAAGTGAAGACAGTGTCCGGGCGGTTCTCGCGGTATTAACCTCCTGCACTAATACGCCGATGATCGGCATCCGAAGAATGGCCATATGAACAAATCTTTTGCCTGACTTTTTCTTGGACCAGTAAGAAAACAGTCCGCCGATAAGAAGGATAACCAGAAGGACAATCAATCCCCGGTCGCGGATCAGGTTGCTTATATCCAAAATCATCTGGGTCGCGAAAGGCAATTTGACTTTAAGTTCGGTAAAAGTTTTGAGAAGGGTTGGTATGACGAAAATGAACATGAGAACGGCAATAATGACCATGGCCGTGACGATTACCCCCGGGTACATGAGAGCGCCCCTGATCCTCTTATCCAGCGAATAGGCGCTGTCCATCTGGATAGCCACAACTTTCAAGGACTCGGCCAAGGTGCCCGATTGCTCACCGGCATGGGCCATGGCAATGAAGATGGGTGGAAAAACTTTGGGATGCTTGGCCAAAGCATCAGAAAAAGTCATACCTTTGTCGATCTCACCAATCAAGCTTAGGAGTACCGCTTTGAAAATCTTGCTGCGGCTCTGTCGTTCAATGACCGACAAAGCCCTCGACAAAGCTAGGCCAGCTTCAAGCATTGCTCCCAAATTGCGAGCAAAATTGATCTTTTCTATAGTCTTGACCCGATTGAAGATCGAAAGGGAGACGTTGAAGTTTAAACCGCTATGACTTCTTTTTTCTTTGAATTCAATGACTTCCTCACCCCGCTCCCTCAGTAGCTTATAAAGCTCATAGCGATCAGCTGCATCCTTCTCGCCGGAATAGATTTCGCCACTAGTTTTTTTGGCGTTGAAAATGAAGTGGGACATGAAGGAAAGTTAAAAATCAAAAGTCAAAAATTAAAAATGAATCGCAACTATCTCTACTCGGAGACGACACGCAAAACTTCTTCGATCGTCGTCAGTCCTTGGACACATTTATAAATGCCGTCTTCGAGCATCGTAAGCATTCCCTCCTTCTTGGCCTGGGCTTCGATCGCATCGGCTGTAGCATCTTTCATGATCAGTTCCTTGATCGAGGGAGTCATCTTCAAAACTTCATGAATACCGATCCGGCTCTTGAAACCGTCATCCTCGCTTCCGGGCGTGGCTTTCCAGAAAGAAATCTTCTCCCAGGTATCCGAAGGCTTAACGATTTTTTCGGCTTTAAGAGCTGTCAGAACCCGATCAAGATCAACGATCTTTTCCAATTGGGCGAATTCAGCCTTTGAAAGACTGTATTCCTGACGCGTATCGGTCAAACGTCGGACCAAACGCTGACCAATGACTATGTCGAGAGTTGAGACTAGAAGGAACGATTCAACCTTCATGTCGAGCAACCTGGGCATCGCCCCAGCCGCCGAGTTGGTATGGAGAGTCGAGAGAACTAAGTGGCCAGTCAAAGCGGCATTGACTGCCAATGCTGCTGTTTCATTATCACGAATCTCACCGACCATGATTATATCCGGGTCTTGACGAACCAAGGTCCTGATTCCTTGAGGGAAGGAAAAACCAATTTCTGGCTTGACCTGAGTTTGATTGATCCGAGCCATCTGGTATTCGATCGGGTCTTCAATCGTTGAAATGTTAACATCGGGGGTATTCAGAAGATCGAGCATTGTATAGAGGGTAGTAGTCTTACCGGAACCAGTCGGTCCGGTCATGAGTATCATACCGGTCGTCTTGGTCAAAGTTTGATGAATACATTCAAGACCGGTGCCATGGAAATTCAAATACTCCAAAGTAAAGCCGGAAATGCTTTCGCGGAGAAGACGCATAACGGTTTTCTCACCGTAATAAGTCGGTAAGATCGAGACACGGAAAGAAACTTTTTCGTTACTCATATCAACTTTGAAGCGGCCATCTTGAGGCAGACGCTTCTCGTCAAGCTTGAGATTGGCCAAGACTTTGATACGGGCCGAAACCGAAGGACCGGCCTGTTTGGGTAGAACCATGGCATCATGGAGAAGACCGTCGATTCGGTAACGAACCAAGACCTGATCTTCCATGGGTTCGATATGAATATCGGAAGCATTCTGGAGAATGGCGTGTTTGATCAGAGTATCGACGATCCGAACTACCGGCAGATCCTCGGCAATTTTCTTCAAATCAGCCTCGGAGATAGTTTCGCCCTTCTCCTCGGAAATCATCTTCATCGAAGCTGTCTCCTTCTGGATAATGTCGCCGAATTCGGCCTTGAGACTCTTCTGATACTGAACCAAAGTTTCCTTGATCGAATCGGCGTCAGTTAAGCGTGGCAAGATCTTCAAATTAACCTTCTTCTTGATGAAGTCGATAGCCGAAAGATCGTTAACATCGAGCATGGCCACTTCCAAAGAAACGTCGGTCTTCTTGAAAGCCACAATGTTGTGGCCGCGAGCAATTGGTTCAGGAATAAGGGAGAGAGTCTCGAAAGGCAGCTTCTTGCCTTTAAGATCGACGAAAGGGATGCCTAAGACATAGGCCTGCATTCTCCGGAGGTTGTCGGCTGTCAATTTGCCCGAGGTCACTAAAATATCCCCGAGATGCTTATTCTTCTTCTCACTCTCCTTCTGGGCAGCCTCAAGGTCCTCCTTGGTAACCAAGCTGGAATCAAGAATGAATTTGTAGAGCTGGGTATCTTCGACGAACATGGTGTTAAGTTAAAAGTTCAAAGTTAAAAGGTCCTACTTCGCTCTCCCTTCGGTCGAGCTACGAAGGACAAGCAAAATTAAAAATATATCGAAATGCTCGGCAGATATTGCTACTATTGTAACAAATATGGGGAAACAAAGCAGGAGAAACTGGGGACGGAACATAGAGGTTCCACCTAGGTAGGACCTCTATGGGCGTGGCATTCAAAATCTGCGGCTGATTTGCGTAATTACGGTCGGGAAAATTCTGTATCTGAATCATTGATCGACTGCCAGATCATCTCAAACATTTCCTGATGCATCTTGATGGCGCTTTTATTTTCTATAACGATTGCCATTATGGGAGCAACCAATTGATGAATAACTACTTTTTCAGGCGTGACCACCATATTGGTGGGCAAATCGGTCTTTGAATGAATAATCTTGGCAGTGAAATTGTAATTTTTTGAGAATTTCTTAAGGTTTTGCGCTTCTTCCGAATCTTGAAGCAACATCCGGATCTTGATGGGCAATTTGGCTCGGCGCTCAGTAAAATCCATAAAATATTTGCTATCGGCCTCCATCCAGCGTTTGGCGTCGGAAATAATTAGATAATCTTCACCGGGCTTAATGTCTTTGATCAAGCTTTCGTAAACGGATTTTACCGCTTCCAGCCCTTCGTAAGTCTTGATGACTCCAACACTACCTTTGGAATCATACAAAGCGGTTAGATCCGGCAAACCTTTGATAAATTGTTTTTTTCTATTTTCCAACACTATTTCCAGCTTCTCCGGCCGCTCAGCCACGAAAAACTTCTTAAAACCTTTGGTCTCAATGGAAATTAAAGCCTTTTGCTTCAATGATTCCATGACAGAATAGACGGTTGTCCGCTTGATTCCGGCATTCCTAGCGATCTTCAGTATGCTGGAAGGCCCCAAAGACAAGGCCGAAAAGTAGGTAACAGCCTCATTTTCTGAGAGTCCCATTTCTTTCAACAACTCCACATATTTGTTATTTTCCATATTTTTAAGGCTTTTGTCGAATAATCCGACAACATTATATATAGCATATTATGCTATTTTATGCAAATTTTTGATATTATGTCGACATTTTAGACATATAATGCAATGAAAGTTATAATATGTACAGATAAAAGGTTGGATCTGGCGTGTGCCATGTGCTCATCTTTTAAGGATTTAGAGTTGAGAGGAAGAACATGAAACAACTAAAAAAACTAGCAACTGGAGATTGTTTTGGAGTGATAGATGGTATTGGAAAATTTGTAGTCCAATCGATTGTGGCCGGGGAAAGTTCGGCTATCTTCGCAAGTAGATGCCGTGACAGGATATCCTGTGCTGATATTTACGGTCTGGGTTTCTGGCTCGTCGGTAATGTGATGGATGTCATGGACGAAAATGGGTGTCCGATTGCCAACCATCTGGTCACGGTATACAAAGACTTGGGAAATGGGGTCTGGGAGATTCGACAAGCCGTCTCCATCGGCAGAAATATCCCTTGCGATTCCGGCCTCTTCCCAGGAATCGAAATCAAACTGGATTCGCCACCCAGTTACATAGGAGTCGGTTGTAGTAGTGGTTTCTACGATTCTTGTTGGGAGGAAGCCTTCCATTATGTTCTGGTAAAGCAATAGGCTCAACCAAGACCCGCGAGTTATCTCGCGGGTTTTCTGTTAAGAATTTGGGCCTGCTGGCAATCAATCATCCTCACCCAAAAATTCCGGCACTTTCAATTTCTTCTGTCCTTTCTTAATCAACCTCACCTCCCTTTTAACCTCTCTTATATGCTTTTCGGGCTTTAGATTCTCCGGCATTTCGCCACCCATGGATTTGATGGCTTGGCGGACTTTTTTACCGACATCGAAATGGGTGCGCTCCGAATCAAGATTACCTTTAATGTTTTCTCTTTTGAGCTTGGCTTCGGTCTGGGTAATTCGAAAAAGATTGGCAGCTAACTCTTCACCACTGGACCGATCAAGCAGTTCACCTTTGGGAATATTCTTTTTATTCTCTATGTCTTTCAAAGACATTGTGTACAAGCCCTTATAACCGGCATCGTTAAATTGTCCGAAGTTTGATACTCCTGCCAGACGAGCCGTGCTAAAGAGCATTTTATTTTTATCGGAAACCTCTTTTCGTTTCATTATTCTTTTCTCCGCAGAAGATAGACCGTCAAATATTTCCTGTTTGCGCGTCTGAACGGCAAAATAGGTTTGGGCCAAGGCAATCGCTGGTTTGTCGGGATCTCCATTTTGAGCTATAAGGTAGCAAGCAAACCTATCTAATTTATAATCGTCAAGTTTTCTAACCGTCCCGTGGCCTATTTGCGTCATTTTGTTGACTTCAACAAAATGATCACCAATAAACTGGTTGCTTTTAGCACATGCTTGTTTTGCTTTCTTTATTACCTCTTCAAAATTTCTCCATTCCACATAATTAAGTACGATGAGAAGTTCTCTGGCCGTCCAATATTCAACACCGTTCTCATCAATCTTTTTTATAGACTCGAAATCTTTGCTTGGACCGAGTACTTGGATTTCATTTTTAGTAGAGGTATTTTCCATATTTATTAGAGATTAGCTGGTAATCATTGCAAAGAGTGGCAGGCGATCTCTTTCATCCAATTGTACTCCTTTAAAATTGTTTTCAATCTAGTAAAAACAGCTCTTCTGTGGCCTATTTATCTCATTTCACTTGAATTGCAAAAAATCATGCTCACAAACCAAGGGGGGGGTGACAAATTGTCCCCACCCTCTTATGTTTAGTTCTAACGATCCTTGTTTTTATCCCCCACTCATGGTAGAGTATTATCAATGATCAGTTCGCCCACCGGCGGACTTGTTTGTTAAAATGAAGGAAGATATTAGATATTAGTAATTAGAGATTAGAGTGAACAGTTTTTACCTTCTCTAATCTCCAATATCTAATATCCAATTTCTTGCGATTATACAATTCAATAACAACTAAATATATGTTCGATCTCAAAGTCATCAATTCGGTCGTCGACCAGCTCGAAGAAGAGCGCGGCATTCCCAGGGAGAAAACTCTCGAGGCTATCGCCATGTCTCTGGCCACCGCTTACAAGAAAGAATACGGCAAGAAAGGCCAGATTGTCCGAGCCTCCTTCGACCAGAATACCGGTGGAGTAGAGTTTTGGCAGGTCAAGATCGTCGTTGACAGGAATCAAGTCATCATGGAAGGAGATGAAGAACCTGAGGAAAACCTCAAGGATACAGCCGTTGAAGATATCAAGATTCGTTTCAATCCCGAACAGCACATGCTCATCGAAGATGCCCGGAAGATCAAGCGCGATGCTATCATCGGCGATGAGCTCATCTTCCCCCTCGAGATGAAGGCTGATTTCGGCCGGATTGCCGCCCAGACCGCCAAGCAGATCATCATCCAGAAGATCCGCGAAGCTGAGAAAGTCTCGGTTATGAGCGAATATGGCGAAAAGGAAGGTCAGATTGTGGCCGGTATCGTCGAGCGTGTCGAACGCGGCGTTGTCTATATTGATATGGGCCGAGCGATCGGCGTTATTCCTTATGAAGAGCAGATCCCAAGTGAACGTTGGAAGACCGGCGATCGCATTAGAGCTTACCTCTACGCCGTCGAAGAGTCTCCCAAAGGCATTGTTCTCAAGCTTTCTCGGGCCCATCCCAAATTCTTGGCCAAACTCTTCGAAACCGAAACGCCAGAGATCGCTTCCGGCACCGTTGAGATCAAGACAATCGCCCGCGAAGCCGGTTCTCGCTCCAAAGTGGCCGTTATTTCCCACGATTCCCATATCGACCCTATCGGCTCAATGGTCGGCCAACGCGGCGTCCGAGTTTCTACTGTTACCAGCGAATTATCGGGCGAGAAGATCGACATTGTTGAATGGAATGAAGATCCGGCTCTATTCATAGAGGAAGCCCTCTCTCCGGCCGAGGTTCTTTCGCTTGAATTGGACGAGAAAGAGCATCGGGCCATTGTAACGGTCACGGAAGATGAGCAATCTTTGGCCATCGGCAAAGGCGGTCAGAATGTCCGCTTGGCTGCTAAACTAACCGGCTGGAAAATCGACATCAAGTCGGCCGGCGGCGCTAATGTTGCGAAAGAAGAAGCTGATGAAACAGAAGATTTAGGTGAAAAAACAGCCGAAGTTGAAGCGGATAAGGTTGTGACGGTAGCGGAAAAGGTTGTTGAGGCTCAAAAATAACAACTTATAATGTTTCATTGACTTATATTTTAAGTCGATTATAATTACTGCATTATGTTACCCGAGGTGGGTAATCCGAGGAAGTTCGTTGTTGAGAGCTTCCGCTTGCTTAGGCTCGCCATTATAGAGTCACACAGAAGCCCCGATTTACGGGGCTTCTGTGTTTACGAATATCATCTGTCGAATCAAAGCAAGAATTTTACTGAAATCATCCTGCGTCATTTCACTGATTTTCCTCAAAATTCTTTTAGTGCTCACCGTTCTAAGCTGTGAAAGATTTACCGAACTTTTGACGCCCTTACTATCGGTAAAAATGAAAGCGTATTTACTCAATTTGATTTGTGACGAAAGGGCGACAATAAATACCGACTCTTTATTGAACGCATTTATGATCAACACTGGTCTCTCAAATTTATTATTCTTGCCATTAACTTCAACGCCTATATTCTGACCCAAGCTACACCACCATATTTCTCTTTCTTTGGGATAAAACCTGATCTCCGAATAACATAATTTTAATTTCAACTGTACCCAATCGATGAATTTATCGACTGTTGCAAGTTCAATATTCATTAGGTATCTAGCTTTTTCTAATAACGCTTACGATGGCAGGTTCCCACAATTTTACCACTTAAAAATTATTTGCAATCTAGGCATACATAATAAATTATCCCGTAATATGGAAACTTCAAAAACCTCTTCTCTTTTATGTAAAAACCGGTAACCTTCTTGCAAAGGTTACCGGTTAATTCGTGAGGTGAATCAGAATTTGACCGTGACGAAACCACCAAGAACATGGCGAATTCCGTCTGTAAAATCTTCTTTTCCACCTCTCTGATCCCCTGATGGGACCTGAACCATACAGAACGGGTTCAAAGCGAAACGCTTGGTGAGTGGAATTTGAAGAGATGCATGGACCCTACCAAAAATAAATCCTCCTTCTCTTCCGAACGAATCTTCTGTAGAAAAGGCCAAACAGGAATCGATATTCAGTCTCAATTCTCTCGAAAAGAGCTTGACTCCGAGTGGTTGGTCTCGTTTCAGTCCGACCCAGAAGAACCAGCCGTCTTCCGTGACATGGCTCAAGCTCCCGAAATACCTGAACGCAACATAGGGTTGAACATATGGAATTCTTGAAAACTCCAGGCGCAAATCGGCAATCGGCCGATCGTCATTTGCCGTAGACCAATCGCACAAGACGAAGTACGACAGACTGCAATCGACCGTCGGAAACCAAATTGAATTGGTCGATCCGATCTGTTTCCGATAACCGATCGTGAAATCGGTTTCATTCCCGAATTTTCCATGCTTTTTGCTGGCAAGAGCAGTCGAATTCCAGACCCCGACATACCAACTCCCTTTTTGGACAATAACCTCATTAATGGTTACCGGCCCGTCGAAAAGCATCAGACCTTGCTTTCCGATGTAGCGAGACTGAACACCTGACTTAGTCCGAAGCTGAAGTTCGTCGCCCCCTCTTCCAAAAATAGGAAAAAGAACGACAAACACGAGCAAATAGGGCATACAAAAGACCTTGCAAACATTCCTTTTCAATGAGCTTTTCATACTATTCCTTTCCGTCTATCATTGTTGACCGTTCGAGGATAAGGCTATATGATTGTATTTGAGTGGCCAATATCGCCACTTGGTGGTATATATCACCACTAACTATCAACTAATAACTTCAAATGAACCAAGAATTATTCGAAATGCTGGGACTAAGTCCCAATGAAGGCAGAATATACGAAGCCTTGCTTGAAAGAGGCGAGGCTAGCATTAGCGATATCTCTGTTGCGGCCAAGATTCACCGGCGGAATGCTTATGATGCCATGCAGCGTCTTATCAACAAAGGGTTATGCTTCCAAATATTTTCGACCACAGAAAATCTTTACAATGCCGTCGACCCGGATAAACTGACGGAGATTCTGGCTGAAAGACAAGAAAAACTAGCGACCGCCCTCCCCTTTTTGAAAAAGAAGTTTGGCCAAAGATTCGCCCCGGAAGAAGCTTATATCTACCGGGGATTCGAAGGCCAGAAGAATATCTGGCGCGATGTTCTGCGTGTCGGACAGGACAGCTATTTTATTGGAGCTAAAGGCGGCTGGTTTGATCCTCGACTCGAAACGGCTCGAAACGCTTTTTTCAAAGAAGCTAACCGAAAAAAGATAAAATTCATCCAGCTTTTTGACCACGAAATAAAATCTCAGATACCTGAGTTTCCAAAGCACTTTCCAGGCAAACTAAGTTACCGTTTTCTTCCCAAAAAATATTCCACGAACTCGGCAATTCATATTTTCGGCGATTATGTTGTTACTTATACTGGCCTAACCATCGCCAAGATCAGCGACGAAGTCGTTTTCTTCGTTATTCATAGCAAAAGTTTGGCCGAAAGTTACCGAACTTGGTTCACTTACATGTGGGAACAATCAGAGGAAGACAAAAAATAACTTCCGTCAACCCTACCAATCCCCCTGTTTTCTGCTATTATCCATAATTGTATCTTTATTATAAGCAGTCAAATCCAACTTTTGAGTTTTGACCTGTCCTTCGAAGCTCCGAGCTTGTCGAGGAGCGAAGTAGGACTTTTAACTTTTAACTTATCATGCAATCGTCAGAAATATTCGCTCTCGTCGCTTCGCTAGTCGCGATTTTGTACGGAGCTTTTTTGATTAACTCAATCTTGAAGAAGCCTTCGGGCAACGACAAAATGAAGGAAATCGCGGCCGCCATCCAGGCCGGTGCCAAAGCCTATCTCAATAGGCAATACAAGACTATCTTTATGATAGCCGTTGTTTTGTTCATTGTCCTTTGGATCTTCTTGGGGATCGAAATTGCCCTTGGCTTCGTAGTGGGGGCAATTTTGTCGGCTTTAGCCGGCTATATCGGCATGCATGTTTCCGTCCGCACCAATATCCGGACGACCGAAGCCGCCCGCCATGGTCTGGCGGCCGCGCTTTCGCTAGCCTTCAAAGGCGGAGCTGTTACCGGTCTCATGGTCGTCGGTCTGGCCCTCCTTGGCGTTACCGGTTTCTATGTCATTACCGGTAATGTCTCCTCTCTTATCGGTCTAGCATTCGGATCAAGTCTCATTTCCGTCTTCGCCCGCTTGGGTGGCGGCATCTTCACCAAAGCCGCCGATGTCGGCACCGACCTCGTGGGTAAAGTTGAAGCTGGTATTCCCGAAGACGACCCGAGAAACCCGGGAGTTATCGCCGATAACGTCGGAGACAATGTCGGAGACTGCGCCGGAATGGCCGCCGATCTCTTCGAGACTTATGCTGTAACGACAATTGCGGCCATGATGCTCGGCGCTACTCTCTTCCCTGGTTTCAGTGGCGCTTTGATGTACCCTCTGGCTTTGGGCGGCATAGCTATCTTCGCTTCTATCATTGGTACTTGGTTCGTCAAGCTCGGTCAAGGCAAAAATATCATGGGCGCAATGTATAAAGGCCTGATCGTGGCCGGCGTTTTGGCGGCTATCGCTTTCTACCCTGTGACCAATGTCATCATGAAGTTGAACGGCACCTATAGCGTTCTAAACCTCTTCGCTTGTACTTTGATCGGACTTATCGTCACCGGCTTCCTCATCTTCATCACCGAGTACTACACCTCCACCAAGTATAAGCCGGTCAAATCGATCGCTCTAGCTTCGGTTTCCGGCCATGGCACCAACATTATTCAGGGTTTGGCCATCTCCATGAAGTCGACAGCTTGGCCGTTAATCGTGATCGTCGCTGGTATCCTGGCCTCCTACCACTTCGCCGGCCTCTACGGTATCGCTGTTGCCGCTATGAGTATGCTCTCCATGGCCGGTATTATCGTCGCTATCGACGCTTTCGGTCCGATAACTGACAATGCCGGCGGCATTGCCGAAATGGCCGATCTGCCCCAGGAAGTTCGTGACGTGACCGATCCTCTCGATGCCGTCGGCAATACGACCAAAGCCGTTACCAAGGGCTACGCCATCGGTTCGGCCGGTTTGGCCGCTCTTGTCCTCTTTGCTTCCTATACCGAAGCGACCGGCGGCAATCTGGCCTTCAGCTTGAGCGATCCCAAAGTAATCGTCGGTCTCTTCATTGGCGGTCTCCTGCCTTATTACTTCGCCGCCCTCTGTATGGAAGCCGTTGGCAAAGCGGCCGGCAAGGTTGTCGAGGAAGTTCGCCGCCAGTTCCGCGAGATCAAGGGTATTATGCAGGGTACGGCCAAGCCTGACTATGCCCGCTGTGTCGACATTGTCACTTCGGCTGCTATCAAGGAAATGGTTCTTCCGGCTCTTATTCCGGTTTTAGCTCCGATCCTAGTTGGTTTCATTCTTGGCCCAGTCGCTCTCGGTGGTCTGCTCGTAGGTTCCATCGTTACTGGTCTCTTCGTGGCTATCTCCATGACTTCCGGAGGCGGAGCTTGGGACAATGCCAAGAAGCATATCGAACAAGGCAACCATGGTGGCAAGGGTTCCGATGCCCACAAAGCGGCCGTGACCGGCGACACCGTCGGCGATCCTTACAAGGACACTGCTGGCCCGGCCATCAATCCGATGATTAAGATCTTGAATATTGTGGCTTTGCTTATTGTAGCTTTCTTGATTTAGGTTTTACAGCTAAGTAAAGGTAACTAGAACGAAAACCACCGACCATCGGTGGTTTTCGTTTGTGCGTAAGTTTAAGCGCGGCGGTTTCCACATGCTTTTAAGCCCCGAGGACATTCCGTGCCCAGTGTACCGTTGCATTTTCCAAAAGGTGAGTGAATCCCTGGAGCGAACCTTTTGTGAAAATGCCGGTACGCTGGAAGCGGAGCCGCAGGGGCGCAAAAGCATGTGGAAACCGCCGCGCCATGCACCAAAAAACTATGCTACAATATTCCAGTACTTAATCAGGCATAAATTAACATAAATGCAAAAATACCTCATATCTACAGCCGTTTTAGTAGCAATAGTCTTCCTTGGACTCCCAGCACTCTCTAGAGCCCAAACTCTCCTTGATACCGGAGCGGCTACTAGCATTGGTGTAACAGTTGATGGCGCACCAGCTGGCGTTCCAACCTCGATTCGTGACCGGATCAGAGCCGATTATGAAGGGAAAATCCAGAACCTCCAGAATAACCAGGAAGCCAGGAACGCCATAATCGATAGTCGTAAGGCCAGTTCAACTCCGGGAATGCCGCTATTGAACAAGCCGCCCATTAAGGTTGTTCCGGTAGGCAAAGTCTTGCAGGGCCAAACAGAGAAACGAGCTCTTATGGCTAGCTCCACTCGCCCCAGAAATAATAAAGAGGATAACAGAATGGACGGGGAGGACAATAATCAGCCGCGGAATCTTACCGCGCCTCCCATGCCGGGCATTATCGGTCGAGACGGTATGATGGCCTCAACTTCCGCCCGCCGGGAAGAAATCCGAGGCGAGATGAAAGAATACCGCAACGAAGGCCGCGAGTTAATGGTTAGCATCTTTCGTAACCGCAAAGAAAACGCCGTAAAACAGCTCCAGGTGGCTGTCAAAAACCTGGTTGATATCAGAACTAGAATCGATTCCAGGATCAAGAAAGAGCAAGCTAACGGCAAAGACATGAGCCAGGCTGTCAGTCTGCTTGAAGTCGCCAATACCAAGATTACATTGGCCAACCAAGCAGTCAAAGCTTTGATGGATTACAACCCTCAAGTTTCAACGACAGTATCCGCTTCGGCTAGCTCGACTATGACAAGCCAAGCATTCATCAATCTAGATCAAGTCAGAAGCTTGATCACCAATGCCCAGAAGACTATCAAAGACGCTCGGGGCGCTCTAAACGATGTTGTTGTTTCTATTGCCAAAACTTTAGGTCTCAAATTGGGTGAAAAAACACAAAATAGCGAAGCTTCGTCAACTCAAACTTCTTCCACTCAGCCTTAATTTCTCTCTATTATAAATCTAATTCACCAATAATATGGAACCTCAACAAAACATTCCAACCAGCCAACCTATCCCCTCGACAAGCTCGGGGCAGGCCAATCCGACTCCTGCCGGCATTTCCAACACTTCACCCACGAATATTCCCAATCTTCCAGTGAGTAGTCATGAGCATGGCAAAATCGGACCGATTATCGCTACTTTGATCGTGATAATCGTCATTGTTATTGCTGCCATCTATATTTTCGCTTCGCGCTCGACTGTTATCCCTGAAATAACCGATACAGTTAGCTCGAACCAAACAAACAACGTCGTCCAAACTCCCGCCGCCGCACCAACCACTTCAGCTGCTCCGACCATCGCTCCCCTCACCAACAAGAGCGATGATCTCCAATCACTTCAGAATGATTTGAACACTTCGACTGAGGGGGTTGATAGTCAGAACTTCTAACTCTGGCGCCCACTTCAATAACCACCTCCAACAAAACCCCAGAAGGGGTTTTGTTTCAACATTGACAACACTAGCTTTAAGGCTAAGATTGACCCAGACCAAAAAGCTGCCGCATCGTATGCGGCTACAACCGAATAGCAACTTATGATTAGTAGATACGCCGATAGGCGAGTAGACAAGATATGGAGCTTGGATGAAAAGTTTCGCCTCTGGCAAGAGACGGAACTTGCCGTCATCCGAGCCCGGAAAGAGCTCGGCAGAATTCCTTCCGGGACGCACCGGCAAATCCGAGACATTCTCGTCTCCAAGCCGATCGATGTTAACTTCATCGAGGAGCGAGAGAAAATTCTCCATCATGACCTAAACGCCTTTCTGGAAGAACGGGCGAGGTTCTTACCTGTTGAACTTCAAGTCTTCTGGCACGAGAGGATGACTTCTTATGACACCGAGGAAGCGGCGTTTGCCAGGTCGCTTCAGTCTTCATGCAATATGGTAAGCGAAGATCTAGGGGCCTTACTCAGGGCCTTGAGAAAACTGTCTATCGAGCATCGACACACGCCGATGAATGCCCGGACACACGGCCAGGAAGCCGAGTTGCAGTCTTTCGGCAAACGCGTTCTTACCTGGTTTAAAGATCTGGACACGGCCCGATTGACTTTCGTCGGATCCATGGAAAACCTCGGCTATTCGAAACTCTCCGGAGCAATCGGAACCAACAGTGGTATTGATCCGAAACTCGAAAGCACGGCTTTGGGTATTCTCGGCTTCAAACCCTGGTCCGGGGCAACCCAGATCATGCCGCGGATCATTTACACTCCTATCGCCCAGGCCTTGGACAATATGGTTGCGGTGATTGACAAGATCGCCATAGACCTACGTCTGGGTGCTAGGAGCGGCCGGCCGCTCTGGCATGAACCTTTCGGCAAGAGTCAAAAAGGCTCCTCGGCCATGCC
>JBAYFW010000004.1:0-20177 GCA_041667005.1 Minisyncoccota bacterium
CGGACGATATGAGGGTATTGATGCCAGGGTTAAAAAAGTTTTTCCAATGGTTGATATTTCAGTCGGTCCTTATGTCTTAACGGGTGGGGAATTGCCGGCTATGATCATGATCGACACTATTACCAGACGAATAACGGGCGTGCTGGGTCACGATGATTCAATAGAGGAATTGAGAGTGGCTAGCTCGGACGTCTACACGCGCCCGGAAATCATTACTTATAAGAAAAAGAACTATAAAGTCCCAAAAATTTTGCTTACAGGCCATCATTCCAAGATAGATCAGTGGAAAAATAAAAAAGGTTCACTAAGAAACATAAAGTAGGGTTTGTGAACTTGTAGAGATATCTTTAGGTGGTAAAATCTCCTTATGAAATCTCTGCGATCTCAAAAAGAACACGATATTGCGCGCCAGAACCGTATCCGTCTTTTTCGCAAAGCTATGGATGATGCTTTGGAAGAAAGGAAGAGACATTCCTTGAGATATTTCGGGATACAAGATTTCATTTATTTTCGCTCGATGGAAAAGGCTATGAGAGATTTCATTAGTTAATATGCCTAAATTACCTAAGTTAAGACTCACAACCCACGCGCAAATGAGAATGTTTGAAAGAACGGTGGATATTGATAATGCAAAGCGTGCTATAGCTGAGCCGGATAAAAGGGAAGCCGATTCTTATGGGACCGTGCGAGTAAGTAAGAAGATTGGGACGAGAACAGTCGTCGTGGTATACTCTAATGAGAAATTTAAGGATAGAAAAAATGAATATTTGGTTATAACCTTTTACTACCTTAATAAGTGAAATAATCATATGAAATTTAACTACGACAGAGTAGCTGACGCCGTCTATCTAAATGTCGGTAAAGGTAAAATAAAAGAAACTGTTGAAATGAACAACAGTGTTATTGTCGATGTTGGTAACAAAGGTAGAATTATCGGTATTGAGATATTAAATTTCTCACATCAGCAGAGTAATAAGAATGATTTCATAAATACCTTAGAGAATGGCGTACCAATGCGAATAACCGAAGCAGCTCCAAAAATTGCATAGAAATTGGCGGTTTTGCAGCTTGTGGACAACTGCCACTTGACAGAAAATCACCCATTTGCTAGGGTAGACAGAACTTCGCAGATTGTGTTCTGCAGCGTCCCGCGAAGCTCCGAGCTTGTCGAGGAGCGAAGTGGGACCGTTAGCGAGGGATTAGAAAGGTCTACCATTAATCCTACCCGTGCCAATCTCATACTAATTTTTTAAGTTTTAAACCGTTTCAGGATGACGGAATTTTTTGCGTATGAATAGTATTATTGAAAGGAGAGCTTGAAGTCACTTTTATTTATAAATAAAAAAACATGCCTACTACCAACATCTCTCGTCCCAAGAAGTTCTTCTCCCGCTATCAGACCCCTTTGGTTGAAATGCCTCATCTGGTCGAATCCCAGCTGACTTCTTTCGCTTGGCTTTTGGACAAAGGCTTCAATGATCTTCTGAAGGAATTCTCGCCGATCAAGGACTATTCTGAAAAGAAGTTTGAACTTTCGATTGGCGGTTTGGAACTCATCCGTCCCAAATATGACGAGCACTACGCCAAGATCAACAAGATGAACTATGAGGGCCAGATCAAGGTCAAGGTGACTTTGAAGAACAAGGCTCTGAATGTGGTCAAGGAACAAGAAATGTTCTTGGCCGATTTCCCCTTGATGACCGACCATGGAACTTTTATTGTGAACGGCGTCGAGCGTATCATTTCTCCGCAGCTGGCTCGTTCCTTTGGTATTTTCTTCACTTCTGAAGAGGTTAAGGGTAAGAATTATTTCGGGGCCAAGATCATTCCGGCTCGCGGCGTTTGGATGGAGATCGAGACTGACACCGATGGCACTATATATTGTAGGATCGACCGCAAGAGAAAGTTCCCGGTTACTTCACTTTTACGCATTCTGGGCGCCGCGACTAACGAAGCTCTCTTAGATCTTTTCAAAGGTAGTCCCGAAGCCAAGAAGGCTATGGAAATGACTTTGGCCAAAGATCATGCCAAGACAACCGATGAGGCTTATATCGAGATTCATAAGCGCCTTCGCGATGGCGATCTGGCCACTGTTGACAATGCCCGAACCTTCATCAAGGCTCTTCTCGAACCGAACCGCTATGATATTTCCCGAGTCGGCCGCTTCCGCTTCAACAAGCGTTTCAACAAGGGGATGGATGAACAATCTCTTGAGAGAAAGACTCTTGATCTCGACGATGTCGCTACGGCTATCTCCCATATCGTCATGCTTTCGGTTACTCCGGATATGCAAGCTGACGATATCGATCACCTCGGTTCTCGCCGCGTTCGCTATGTCGGCGAACTTTTGGAACAGAGGATCCGTCTGGGTTTGACCCAAATGAAAAGGAATATCCAGGACAAGATGTCGACCGTCGAGCCGGATGTTACTCTACCTATTTCTTTCGTTTATCCGCGGCCTTTGCAAGCCAGGATCAAGGAATTCTTCACGACCAACCAGCTTTCCCAATTCATGCTCCAGGAGAACGTTTTGGCTGAGATCGAACATCTCCGCACTTTGACCGCTCTTGGTCCCGGCGGTCTCTCCCGTGAGAGAGCCGGCTTCGAGGTTCGCGACGTTCACCCCTCGCACTACGGACGTCTCTGTCCAATTCATACTCCTGAAGGTCCAAACATCGGTCTAGTTTTGCGCTTGACCATGTACGCTCGGATCAACGACTTCGGCATGATCGAAACGCCTTACGCCAAGGTCAAAGACGGCAAGGTTACCAAAGAGGTCGTCTATATGAATGCTCTTGAAGAAGAAAACTTCCGAATTGCCCATGCCGCCACGCCTTTCGACAAATCCGGCGCGATCACGGTTGATGAAGCCGAAGTTCGCATTAACGGCAAGCCGGCTTTGGCCAAGAAGAACGAGGTTGACTATATCGATGTCTCGACTAACCAGGCTTTCTCGATCGCTACTTCGCTTATTCCTTTCTTGAATCACGATGATGCCAACCGCGCTCTCATGGGTTCAAACATGCAGAAGCAGGCGACACCTTGCTTAGTTCCGGAAGCGCCTTTCGTAGCAACCGGCATCGAAGCGGCCGCCGTCGTTAATACCGGCCGCTTGGTTATTGCCCCGGAGGACGGCGAAATTACAGCCGTCGATGCTAAGAAGCTCGTCTTCAAATCTTCTAAGACGAACAAGAGCCACGAATACAATCTTGTTCTTTTCTCCCGAACTAACGGCTTTACGTCTTTCCATCAACGTCCGATTGTCTCGGTTGGTGATAAGGTCAAGAAAGGCGACATTCTCGTTGACACTTCAACTTCCGATCAGGGTCAGATCGCTCTCGGTCACAACGCTCTCGTCGCTTTCATGTCCTGGTCCGGTTCCAACTACGAGGACGCTATTATTCTTTCGGAAAGAGTCGTCAAGAACAGCAAGTGGAGTTCGGTTCATATTGAGGAGTTCGTGGTCAATGTCCGCGATACCAAACTCGGTCCGGAAGTGACGACTTGCGACATCCCCAACGTCGGCGAAGCCAAGCTCAAGAATTTGACCGAAGAAGGAATAGTCCGGATCGGCGCCGAAGTCAGACAAGGAGACATTCTAGTCGGTAAAATTTCTCCCAAGGGCGAGACTCAATTGACTCCGGAGGAAAGATTGCTCCGCTCGATCTTCGGCGAGAAAGCCCGCGATGTCAAGGATACCTCGAAGCGAATGGAGAACGGCAAGCGCGGCCGGGTCATTTCCGTCAAAGTTTTCTCACGCGAGAAGGGCGACAAGCTGGAGTCTGGAATTATCAAGAAAATTTATATTGAAGTGGCCCAGGTTCGTAATATTTCCGTCGGTGACAAGATGGCCGGACGCCACGGTAACAAGGGTGTTATCTCTAAGATCTTGCCGGAAGAGGATATGCCGTATATGGAAGATGGAACGCCGATTGACGTCATCCTGACCCCACTCGGCGTGCCTTCTCGTATGAACCTCGGTCAGATTCTGGAATTGCACCTCGGTTTGGCTGCTAACACTTTGGGTTATCAAGCGATCGTCCCACCTTTCACTGGTGCGACTGATGCCGAGATCAAAGAAGAATTGGTCAAAGCCGGTTTCGACAAGTCGGGGAAGATGCTCCTTCGTGATGGCCGGACAGGCGAGCATTTCGAGCAACCAGTAGCCGTCGGTTATATGTACATCATGAAGCTGCATCACATGGTCGAAGATAAGATTCACATGCGTTCGATCGGTCCCTACTCACTTATCACCCAGCAGCCTTTGGGTGGTAAAGCTCAAGGTGGAGGCCAGAGATTCGGAGAAATGGAAGTCTGGGCCCTCTTGGGCCATGGTGCGGCTTACACGCTTCGCGAAATTCTGACGGTTAAGTCCGACGATATCGTTGGCCGTTCTCAGACCTTTGACTCGATTGTTAAAGGCGAAAAACTCCGCGCTCCCAATCTTCCGGCTTCCTTCAATGTTCTTCTGAAGACGCTCCGCGGTTTGGCTTTGAATGTGGAATTGGCGAATCGGGCACCTGTTGTCGAGGAGTAGTATGCAAGAATGCGAATAGTGAGACATCTATTTATATTATGCATACTAAAAATACGAATATGAAAAATTCTATTAATCACTCTCAGTTGACAACCTACAAGAAAGGCGCGGTCTTCCAGTTGGCAATTGCAATTATTGCTCTCGTCGTTGGTGGTATTTATTTCGCAACTAAGAACTATTCCGGCCAAGGTCCAAATATGGTTGAGTCGGAAAAGAATCTAGAGCCAGCGATTACACCTATTTCGTACAGTGTCAAAGCGACTCCGATTCCGACTTCAAATACCAAGGTCAATCCAGTTGTTACAGTCCTGTCGCCGAACGGAGGAGAAAACATCCGCATCGGCGGAACATATAAGATTTCCTGGAATGTGACAGGCAATTTACCCAAGGGATATTGGACGATTGTAGCGATGGATAATCCAATGGGCGCTGAAGTAGGTATTTCTTCTTCAACTGCCACTTCTCTAAATTGGAAAATAGAAAAATACAAAGTTACTGGCGATCTTTTGGGCGATATGGATACAGGACCGCACAAGATTTATGTGAGCATTTATGATAGTCGTCCTTGTTATGGCTTCTGTGTAGATCCAGCTACGGCCAAGGGGAAATTAATAGCCAGTGATTCGAGCGACAATTACTTCAACATTGTGGCGGCAGCTACTCCGGTTCCAGCCAACCTCCTCAGGGTTTGCCCGAGGTCAAAGATATCTAATCTGATGCCTGTGGCGGTTGATGTTGATGTACCAAACAACAACCCTCCTTCGGTGTACTTCGTGCTTGATAATGGAGGCAGGCGGGAACTGACTGAATTTGACCTTGACTGGGTTTCGGCAAACTGTATCGTCGAAGAGGTAAAAGTTTATTAGAAGGATATTAATTAACAGCCGCGATACTAACATTAACTTTAATAACATGACCGCAATCATTAATACCAAAAAGCCCATTGACCCGACCCAGTTCGACCTGGTTCGCTTGACTTTGGCCTCGCCAGAGAAGATCATCGACTGGTCTTACGGAGAAGTGACCAAGCCGGAGACTATCAATTACCGAACTCAACGATCGGAGAAAAGCGGCCTTTTCGATGAACGAATTTTCGGACCGGATCGGGACTTTGAATGTTATTGCGGCAAATATCGCGGCATCCGCTACAAGGGCATCGTCTGCGAGAAGTGCGGCGTCGAGATCACTCGCTCGATTGTCCGTCGCGAGCGCATGGGTCATATCGAATTGGCTTCGCCTGTCTCTCATATCTGGTTCCTTAGGAGCGTTCCTTCAAGGATCGGCCTTATTCTCGGTATGACCACGGCTGATCTTGAAAAAGTCGTCTATTTTGCCGGCTATATCGTCACCAAAGTTAACGAAGGCGAGAAAGAGAAATTCTTGAAAGATCTTGATGCTGAATACAAGAACAAAGTCAAAACCGCTAACGATGACAAGACTAAGGAAGCTTTGAAGGATTTGGTCGTGACCGCTCGTAAAGAAATCGAGAGCTTGACGGAAGGGTTTGTAATGGACGAGGCGAGTTACCACAAATACGCCATCAAGTACGGTTCGATCTTCGATGCCGGCATTGGTGCCGAAGTTGTCTATGAACTTTTGAAGAAAGTTGACCTGGTCAAACTCCAGGCCGAGCTTGTTAAAGAGTATGATGTGGCTGGAGCAGCTGATCGCGAGAGACTAGCCAAGCGTCTTTCCTTGGTCAAACAGATGATCAAATCCAAAGTTCGTCCGGAGTGGATGTTCTTGGTCCGTATTCCGGTTATCCCGCCGGGACTTCGTCCCATGGTTGCCCTTGATGGCGGACGTTATGCTACCTCCGATGTTAACGATCTTTATCGTCGCGTCATCAACCGCAACAATCGTCTTTTGAAACTTAATGAAATTCATGCTCCGGAAGTCATTCTCCGAAATGAGAAGCGTATTCTCCAGGAAGCCGTTGATGCCCTGATCGACAACTCTATTCGCCACAGCTCTTCGGCTGGAGCCGCCGCTGCCGCCGCTCAAAAAAGAGCCCTGAAATCTCTTTCCGACGGACTAAAGTCCAAGCGCGGTCTTTTCCGCCAGAACCTTCTTGGTAAGCGTGTCGACTACTCTGGCCGTTCGGTTATCGTCGTCGGTCCGGAACTCCGTCTCGATCAATGCGGTTTGCCTAAGCACATGGCTTTGGAACTTTTCCGACCTTTCGTTATTTCAGGACTTTTGAAGAAAGAATTCGCTTACAATATCCGCGGCGCTAACCGCTTGATTGACGATCAGTCTCGGGAAGTCTGGGAAATCTTGGAAGAAGTTATCAAGGGTAAATATGTTCTCTTGAACCGCGCTCCAACTTTACACCGCCTTGGTATTCAGGCGTTCCAGCCGATTCTTATCGAAGGTAATGCTATCCAGGTCCACCCGCTCGTCTGTACGGCTTTCAACGCCGACTTCGACGGTGACCAGATGGCCGTTCACGTCCCGCTTTCTGATGAAGCTCAGATGGAAGCTAAGATGATCATGGCTTCCGACAAGAATATTTTGAAGCCTGGTAACAATGATCCGACCGTCGTTGCTAAGATGCTTGATATCGTTCTTGGCTGTTTCTGGGTTACCAAGATCATTGACGGCGCGCCCGGCACGGGTAAGTATTTCGAGTCGCCGGAGACAGCTGTCTTGGCTCATAGTTTCAAGAGCATCGATCTCCGAGCCAAGGTTAAAGTCTTGGCTCCAGAAACCAAGAAGTATGCCAAGTTCAATGGTGGACTTTTTGAGACTACCGCTGGTCGTATTCTCCTTAACAATGTCTTGCCGGAAGATTATCCTTTCATTAACGAAGAAGTTGGCCGCAAATATCTCGGCCAAATCATCGACGATATGATCAATCTCCTTGGGGCCGACAAGGTTGCGCCGATCCTCGATCGGATCAAGACCTTCGGCTTCGGCTACGCTACTATTTCCGGAACGACTTGGGGCATTGACGACATTATGGTTCCTGATGCTAAAAAGGCTATCGTCGCCAAGGGCAAAGCTCAAGCCGACATCGTCAGCCGCCAGTTCGAAGAAGGACTTCTCACCGAAGAAGAAAGAGTCCGTAAACATATCGAAATCTGGCAGAGAGCCAAGGGTGAAGTGGAGAAAACTATTCCGGCCTCGCTCGACAAGAAGGGCTCAGTCTACGACATGATCACTTCCGGTGCTCGAGGTTCGCTTTCCCAGATTACCCAAATGGTCGGTATGAAAGGTTTGATCTCCTCGGTTTCCGGAGAGATTATCGAGTTTCCAATTCTTTCTTGTTCCAAGGAAGGTCTAACTCCGATTGAATATTTCATTACGACCCATGGTTCTAGAAAGGGTTTGACCGACACCGCTCTTAACACGGCCAAGGCCGGTTACCTGACCCGCAAGCTCTTCGTTGTGGCTCAAGACGTTGTTGTTTCCGAAGAAGATTGCGGCACCAAAGACAGTATTATTATCAGGAAGCAGACCGCTTCCGGCATGGCTATTCCGCTCTCCAAGAACATTCGCGGCCGTTTGATCGCTGAGGATATTCTTTCTGCCGATGGCAAAGTCCTCTTTGAGAAGGGTCATCTCCTTTCAAAGCAAGATGCTCTCAAAGTCGAGGAAGTCGGGATTACCGAAGTCAAAGTCCGTTCGCCGCTTTCTTGCAAAACCATCCGTGGTGTTTGCGCCAAATGTTACGGTCTCGACCTCGGTAAGAACGGTTTGATTGCTCTTGGCGAAGCGGTTGGTACGATTGCCGCTCAAGCCATCGGCGAGCCTGGTACCCAGCTTACAATGAGAACTTTCCACGCCGGTGGCGCCGCTTCCCAAGGCGGAGACATTACTTCCGGTCTGCCGCGCGTCGAGGAAGTCTTCGAGAAGCGCCGTCCCAAGAATCCGGCCGTGGTCGCTACTGTTGATGGTGTCGTAACTGGCTTCAAGGATCTAGGTAAAGAAAAGACCATCTTCGTTATTCCAGAAATTGAAGACAAGAGCAAAGCGCCCAAGAAGGGAAGCGAGATTGAATACACCTTCCCGTATCGTCGCACTACCTTGGTTAAGGTTGGCGATAAGGTCAAGAAAGGTCAGCTTCTCACGGACGGCTCAGCCGACATTGACGAGGTCTTCGAATATGGCGGAGAAGAGCGAGCCAAGGAGTATGTTATTACCGAGGTTGGAAAGATCTACGAACTTCAAGGCGAGACCGTTTCCCGTAAGCACATTGAACTTATCGTTAAGCAAATGTTCAGCCGTCGTAAGATTATCGATGGTGGTGATACCAATCTCTCTGAAGGTATGATTATCGACGACATCCAGCTTTCCGAGGAAAATGCAGCGGCCAAAGAAGCCGGCGGCCAAGTGGCCAAAGCTGAGAAGTTGGTCATGGGTATTACCGAGACCTCTCTTTCTCGAAAGAGCTTCCTCTCGGCTGCCTCCTTCCAGCATACAACGCGCGTTCTTATCTCTAATGCCGTTCGAGGAGCCGAAGATGACCTCACTGGTCTTATGGAAAATGTAATCATCGGTCGCCTAGTCCCGGCAGGTTCCGGTTTCAGCGGTTCGCCCAAGAAGGCTATGATTGCGGCCATGGGGGAGCCGGTTGTGGAGGCAGCGGGGGAGTAGGAAAGGAAAGTTAAAAGTACAAAGGTAAAAGGCAAAAATTAAGGTAAAAAGTTTAGAATTAAAAAAGTATTCAAAAGACCGTTCTCTGAAAAATCAGGGGCGGTTTTTTGTCTACGGATGTCGGACATCCGGCGTGAGACTGTGGATAACTTCCCTTTTTGACTCTTGACAATACCCCCAGGGGGTATATGATAGAGCAATGAAAGCAATCAAACCAAAACTTATCCGTAGGCTCAAGATTATCGAAGGTCAGGTTCGCGGTCTCCAGGAGATGGTCGAGAACAATGTTTACTGCATCGATGTTATTACCCAGACCTCGGCCGTGAAGCAGGCCTTGGCCGGCATCGAGGATACAATCATGGAGAACCATTTGAATACTTGCGCGGCTGATCAGATGCAAAAGGGCAAGGCCAAGAAAGCCGCAGAGGAAATTCTCAAGGTTTATCGGTTAAAGAGGAAATAAAATGCACAAACAAATTTACAGGGTAAAAGGAATGCATTGCGCTTCGTGCGCCGGTATTATAGAAAGAACCTTCAAGAAAACGGAGGGCGTCCAAGCCGTGGAGGTTAATTACGGCACAGAGACCGCCAAAGTCACTTTTGATAAAACCAAAACCAATCCGCAAGATCTCTCCAAGAAAATAGAAAAACTGGGCTATTCTCTGGATTTGAATGAAGCTTCTATGGCTGAAGGTGCCATGACTATGAATATGTCACCGGACGAGCATGCGAGTCATTTAGGTCTTAATCAATCCAAGAAAGAAAAACTGGCTGAAGTGTCTCAAATGAAGACTTTAGTGATTTCTGCTATCCCTTTGGCTGTTATCAGTGTCTTTGTGATGGTCTGGGAAACTCTGGCGCAGTTTGGATATGCTCCGGAAATGTCTCTCACTTTGGAAGAATTTTTCCATCATCTCCTGCCTCTTTTGGCTACATATATTCTATTTGTTGTCGGCAAGCCTTATCTTCTCGGTTTTTACCGCTTCCTGCGCTACGGCAAGGCCAATATGGACACGCTTATCGGCATCGGGACCGTGGCCGCCTACCTCTATAGTTTTGCCGTGACCGCTTTCGAGGAAGTTCTCGCGCCTTTCATCAATGTTGATCAGACCTATTATGATGTGACGATTGTTGTTATTACTTTCATCGCTCTCGGCAAGTATCTGGAAGCCCGCTCGAAGATCAAAACGGGCGATGCTATTGAGAAGCTTCTCAACCTCCAGGCCAAGACCGCCTTGGTTATCCGCGACGGCAAGGAGATTGAGATTTCAGTCAATGAAGTTAAGCACGGCGATTCAATTATAATAAAGCCCGGAGCGAAAATTCCGGTTGACGGTTTGATCACGGACGGTTCATCGTTTGTGGATGAATCAATGGTCACGGGTGAACCCATGCCGGCCGAGAAAATGATTAACGACAGCGTCGTGGCCGGAACGATCAATACCAGCGGATCTTTCACCTTCAAAGCAACCAAAGTCGGCTCGGAAACTTTGCTGGCGCAAATTATTAAAATGGTTGAAGAAGCCCAGGGAAGCAAAGCCCCAATTCAAGCGCTTGCCGATAAAATCTCCTCTATTTTTGTACCCATCGTCCTGGTAATAGCGTTTCTCACCCTCGGAGCCTGGCTCATCATCGGTTCGCAATATCTCGGATTCTCTCAAGCTTTGTCCTTCGGTCTGGTCTCATTTGTGGGAATATTAGTCATCGCTTGTCCTTGCGCTCTGGGCTTGGCCACGCCCACCGCCATCATCGTGGGAGTGGGCAAAGGCGCCAAAGAGGGGATTCTCATCAAAGACGCGGCCACCTTGGAGAAACTTCATAAGGTCGATACGGTTATCGTTGACAAGACAGGGACGATCACGATCGGCAAACCGACTTTGGTGGATATAAAAAATTTCTCAGGCTTGAAAGACGAAGAGTTTATTTCAATATTAGCCTCGCTTGAAAAAAAGTCGGAGCATCCTATCGCGAACGCGATTGTCAATTATGCCAGTGGGCGCCAAGGTCTTAATGGATCCGAAGATAAACAAACCTCACTTGGAAGTGAAATAGCTTTCGAAGAGGTCACAAATTTTGAAGGTCTTCAAGGTAAAGGCTTGCGAGGTACTGTTAAAGGCATCGAATACTATGCCGGCAATGTGAAGCTTGTGGAAGATCTCGGCTTAGCTTTTGACAAAAAGGTTATCGAGCAATTTACCTTGCAGGGCAAAACTCCGGTTATTCTGGCCACCAAAGAAAAAGTTCTGGGTTTCGTCATGGTAGCCGACGAAGTCAAAGCGCAATCGAAGCAAGCCGTGATAGATCTGCATAAACTTGGAATAAAGGTCGTGATGCTGACCGGCGATGATGAAAAAGCCGCCAAGTATATTGCCTTTCTGGTTGGTATCGATGAGGTGGTCGCCCATGTTTTGCCGCAGGACAAATTAGCCAAGATCAAGGATCTCCAAGATCAGGGCCGCATCGTGGCCATGGCTGGCGACGGGGTCAATGACGCTCCGGCTCTGGCGCAGGCGGATGTCGGCATTGCCATGGGTACGGGTACCGATGTGGCCATCGAATCGGCCGGCATCACGCTCCTCGGTGGCGATATTTCCAAACTAGTCAAAGCCATCAGGCTTTCCAAGATCACCATGCGGGGTATCAAACAAAATCTCTTCTGGGCCTTCATCTACAATATCATCGGCATTCCTTTGGCGGCGGGGGTCTTCTATCCGGTCTTCGGCTGGCTCTTGAGTCCGGTCTTCGCCGGCATGGCCATGGCCTTTTCGAGTGTGAGCGTGGTGGGGAACTCTCTTAGGATCAAAACAAAAAAGCTATAGAATTATTATCATTCTTAGGCCAGCTTGCGAGTGATAATAGTTATCGGTGAAAAAACAATGACCAAACCAGAACAAAAATACACTTTCCATATCCGCGGTATGCATTGCCAAGCTTGCGTTCTTTTGACGGAAAGCGAGCTTGGTGATTTACCTAATGTAAGCTATGTCAAATCGAGTTTGGTTAGTCATACAGTTGAAATTGTCGGTGATTTTGGAGGCAAGGAAAATGTTAAGATTGCGGAAGAGTTGACTATTCCTTTGAAGAAACACGGATACACTATTTCAACCGAGCGGTTTGATTTTGTAGCTAGCGAAGAACAAGTCAGGAAAAGTAAATGGTCTGATTTTAAATTCGCCTTGCCGATTGCCTTTGGTTTTGCCCTGCTGTTTTTTCTCCTGCAGAAGCTGGGTATTGTGAACCTTATCGGCTCGGGCCAAGTCACTTACGGCACCGCTTTCTTCATCGGTATCATCGCCTCGCTCTCAACTTGTATGGCGGTCGTGGGCGGCTTACTGCTTTCCATGTCGGCTACATTTGCTAAAGAAGATTTCTCAGAGCAGACCTCGCCTAGTGATTTCTCAGCACTTTCCTACAGGAAAGTGGTTGCGGGAGAGGATAGCGGCGTCAAGACCGACAAAGCGAATGATCAGCATCTTAATGGTGCCCAGATCAAGATGAAAAAAGGTAAATACGCTCCGCACTTCATGTTTCATATCGGCCGTCTGGTTTCCTTCTTTATTCTTGGCGGCGTGATCGGAGCCATTGGTTCGGCTTTTACTCTGAATGCCTCGGCCACTTTTATTTTGAGCCTGATTATCGGCCTGGTAATGCTTATCCTAGGCATTAACCTTCTCGATGTTTTCCCTTGGGCCAAAAGATTCCAGCCGGCCATGCCCAAGTTTATTGGCAAGTACGCCCATGGTGTTTCAAAGTTTAACCACTCACTGACTCCGTTACTTGTTGGAGTCGCGACCTTCTTCTTGCCTTGCGGTTATACGCAGTCGATGCAGCTCTACAGCCTGACGACGGGTAATTTCCTGACGGGCGCTTTGACTATGCTAATTTTCGCTCTGGGAACTTTGCCGGTTCTGGCTTTGGTGAGTTTCAGTTCATTTCGGATCAAAAATAGTCACCGGTCCGGTATCTTCTTCAAGAGCGCCGGTCTGATTGTTATCCTTTTCGCTCTCTTCAATATTATAAATAGTTTGGTAGTCGTCGGCCTGATCCCGCCGGTTTTTAATTTCTAGTATAATGAAAATATGAAAGCTACATTAATATCAATTCTGGTCGCGCTGGTCCTCATCGGAGGAGCCTTGTTTTTTACGAGTGATAGCAGAACAAGCCAGTCCCAAAACTCGGACCAAAACGCGGCCGCCAATGGTAACAATGTGACGGTTGTGGACGGCAAGCAAATTATCGAGATCACGGCCCGCGGCGGCTACCAGCCTCGCAAAAGTCTGGCCCAAGCCGGTCTACCTACCGTTATTCGCTTTAACACTTCAGGTTCCTTCGACTGTTCGTCTTCGGTCCGGATTCCCAGTCTCAATGTTTCCAAGCTCCTGCCGGCCACTGGCAACACGGATATCGATATCGGCTCGCCTCAAGCGGGGACTTTGCAGGGCATGTGCGGTATGGGGATGTATCGGTTCGAAGTGGCGTTTGAGTAATTATTTGACCATGTCGGGCATGGTCGAAGCCTTAACTTGTAGCAAAAAAGCCGCGGTTGGGCGGCTTTCGCGATTGGGAATTGGTAGATTCATTTGGCTACCTTTTCCCCGATGAAGTGCTGCATTGTCCTTGGGCCATGCGGCCCGTAATGGACGATGGCGTACCCATAGGTCACACGATCGCCGGTGATCCAGCCGTCCCTTTCGGTTAGGATGTGACGGCTCTGGCTATCTTCGAGCTTGAGGGTAATCTGCCAGATCCTACCGGGTTCGACCGTAGTCACGGTCGTGACTGTTGCTGGAATTGATTCCCATGTTATTTTTGGAACGGTCGAGGCCCATTCCAGGAAGTCATGGTTCGCTTTAGACTCGTAGTATCTTCCTATTCCCCATATCATGCCGCCTCCGCCTACAGATATCGTCAGTATGACGATCCCACAATATACACCGTATAGGTTCTTTTTCATGTTTTCCGAATCTGCCTGATCCACAGCATTTGTGAATCCCTGGCAGTCTGCCGAAAACTTAGCATATATACTAGTGAGTTGTCAAGTATACAAACCTCGCCCATAAACCTATAATTAGAGCCAATGCAACAGGACCTACTCAAAAAGATTGACGATCTTAAATCGGAGATCGTGAAGCATGGGGCTCTTGATTTGGCTTTGGCCAAGAATATCGATGAATGGTATCGAATCGAATTGACCTACACCTCGAACGCCCTTGAAGGTAATACGTTGTCTCGTCAGGAAACGGCCTTGGTGGTCGAGAAAGACATCAGCATCGAAGGTAAACAATTGAGGGAACTTATCGAAGCCAAAAATCACGCGGAGGCGGTTGAATTCATAAAAAAGTTTGCTCAGGATAATAAGAAATTAAGCGATATTAGTTTGGCTGTTATTCTAGATATTCACAGGATTCTGCTTCAAAAAAACGACGATACTAACGCCGGCCGGTTGAGGACCGTACCGGTGCGAATTGCCGGTTCGACTTCCATCATGCCCAATGCGGCATCCGTGCCAAAATTGATGGAAGAATTTATTGAGTGGTTGAAAAATATCAAAGATCATCCGGTTTCAGTTGCTGTTGAAGCTCATTATCGTTTTGTTTCCATTCATCCTTTTACTGATGGTAATGGTCGAACCGCCCGCCTTTTGCTCAATCTTATCTTGATGCAAAATGATTATCCTCCCGTTATTATTCATCCAGAAGACAGAAGAGTCTATGTCACTTCCTTGGAAAAAGCTCAAACAGGTGGAAGTAAAGAAGATTATGAGAAGTTCACGCTGGAGGCGGTTTTGAAGTCAGCGGAAGGGTATTTGAAGTCGATTAAGTAAAAGCGGGTATGGTAATGATTCCCCCTTTGAAAAAGGGGGTGCCCAAAGGGCGGGGGATTTTTGACCATGTCCGACATGGTCAAAAAAGCCGCGGTTGGGCGGCTTTCGCGATGGTGGATAAGAGGTTTCATTTGACCTTTTCTCCGATGAAGTGCTGCATCGTTACTTTGGCGGGCTATATGAGAAGCCGAAAACCAAAGCAACCCAGATAGATTCCCGGTACCACCGTAGTGACGAATTTCGTAAGGACGACCAATAGTGATTTCGGAAGCGGTCCATCGGTACAGACCGCCCATAGGAATCCCGCTGTCACCATCGCAAGTGCCACAATCAGAGAAAGGGCACCTATGAACTTGATTGGAAAAGTTATAATGGTTACCAAGAGAACCGCGAGCGCGGCGAGCAGACATGCTATTTTAAACATAAATCCTCCAAGGCCTCAACCTCCAAGCTGTTCTTGGTCAAAAAGGCTATTGTTCGGTTTCTAAAAAATAGATTAGCACCGGACTCGTAAACTATCAATACCTTTATACTTAATCTCTTTTCCTCTATACTTCACCTATGTCCCGCACCACCGTCGAAGAAATCAAGGCCCGGATACCGATAGAGGAGCTTGTGGCCTCCTATGTCAAGCTGGAGAAAAGCGGCCGGTCTTATAAAGCCCGCTGTCCTTTTCATAATGAAAAGACCGCTTCGTTCTTTATTTCGCCGGAAAGGGGCGGTTACTACTGTTTCGGCTGCGGAGCCAAAGGCGATATTTTTTCTTTTGTCGAGCAGTTCGAAGGGCTCGATTTCAAAGGAGCGCTCAAGGTCTTGGCCGAAAAAGCCGGCGTACCTTTGGTTGTAGATCAGAAAGCGGACAGTGAAAAAGACAAGCTTTTCGCCATTATGGAAGAAGCGTCTAAATACTTCGAAGATCAATATGGCCGTTCCAAGGAAGCTCAGGATTATATCAAGGGGCGGGGAATTAGTCCCGAAACGCGAGTCACTTTTCGGATCGGCTGGGCGCCGGAAGGTTGGAGAAATCTTTTGGAATACTTGAAAAAGAAAGGCTGGAGCGAGATCTTTATAGAGAAGGCGGGACTTATTAAAAGAAAAGAGTCTGATGCTGTCATTCCCGCGAAGACAAATTACAGATCAACAACATCTAGCAGTGTCATTCCCGCGAAGGCGGGAATCCAGGGTGTAACCAAAACATCTGGATTGAGTGGTTCAATCCTGGATCCCCGCCTTCGCGGGAATGACAACGCATCAAATTTCTATGACCGTTTCCGCGGACGGATCATTTTCCCCATAACCGACTCCAGCGGTCGAGTCGTCGCTTTCACCGGACGGATCCTCAAAGATGACGGCCAGTCCGCCAAATATTTGAACAGTCCCGAAACGCCCATTTTTACCAAATCCCAGATTCTCTTCGGCCTCGATAAAGCCAAAAGCGAAATCCGCCGCCTCGGTTATTCCATCCTCGTCGAAGGGCAGATGGATCTCGTCCTTTCCCACCAAGCCGGGATGAAAAACGCCGTGGCCGCATCCGGTACCGCTCTGACCGATCAGGCTCAGGGCGAGAGTGGCGTTGTTTCCAATTTGGGCATGGTTAGGCGTTTGGCTCCCAACATGATCATTGCCCTTGATTCCGACAAGGCCGGCCGTACAGCCGCTATGAGGGCTGTGGCGGCTACAGCACTCTCTATGGGTATGTCAGTCAAGATTGCCGATATAGAAGGCGGCAAAGATCCGGCCGATCTTATTCTCAAAAACCCTGAAGATTGGAAAAATGTGCTTAAGAATGCCAAGCATGTCATCGAATTTGAGCTTGGCAATATCCTCAGAGAAGTGACCGATCCTCACAAATTGCCCAAGGTCGTTCAAGAGAGAATTTTTCCGTATTTGGCCAGGATTGACAGTGAAATGGACAAAGCCTATTTCGTGAAGATTATTGCCGAGAAAACCAACTTGAACGAGCAGGCGGTGTGGGAGGATTTGAGGAAAACGAAAATAGAACCGTTAAAGAATTCGAATTCTATTTCCTCATCTGTTGGTGTATTTAAGGATGGACAGAGGGCTTTGACAAACGCGCAAAGTAATTCGACGAACTCAAGCAAATCAAATTTGGAACCGCGAAGATTGAGCTCGGGAAATGGTCTCGATCTCATCGAGCGCAGAATGTTCGGTTTGCTTCATCTCATGGAGTCGATCGACCCGGTTTTGGCGGAAGAAAACAGGGAAAAAATCAAGAAAATTGCCCAGGACTCATTTGATCAGAGGCTGAAAAGAATTGAGCCTATGATGGCTGATCTGTCTTTCGAAGCCGAATCATTTTATGGAGCGGAAAAGGATCGTTGGGATATTCATATGAAGGAACTGATAAGCAATTTTGAGGTCGATCTTATCAATCAAGAATTGATTCAAACGATGGGCGCACTCAAAGTCGCAGAAAAAGCCGGCGACCAGGTCAAAGTGGCAGGATTAGCGAAGAAATGCCAGGAACTTTCGGTGCGGAAGGCGGACTTGGGGAAAAAGCTGGGATAAGATTTTGTGAGGCGAGGCCTCGCAAAACCCTTGCTTATTTTCCTAAAATAGTGCAGAATGATGGACTAACAGTAAGAACTCGCTATGCCATGGCATGGCCAAAAAAATGGATTATAACAACAAAAGAGGCGGTGATTTCAAAAGAGGGGGCTTTGGCGGACATAAAGGCGGCGGTTCGAGATTCGGTGGTGGTAATAGAGAGATGACAATGCATGAAGCTATTTGCGCCGATTGTCATAAACCTTGCCAGGTCCCTTTCCGGCCGACCAATGATCGTCCTGTCTATTGCCGCGATTGTTTCGCCAAGCACGGCGGTCCCGAGAAGTCTCGATTTAACGATGCGCCCAGGAAGGACTTCAGTAATAATTCGCGCCCCCAGTTTAATTCGCAATCTCCATCCAATTCGAACGCTTCTTCCAATTTTTCAAATAAAGGAAACGATGAAATTAAGAAGCAATTGGAGTACATGAATACTAAGTTGGATAACCTTATAAAGGTCGTTAAGGAAATGACTGCCAAGGAAACGCCGATTGAAGTTGTTTCAGAACCGGAAGTCAAGGAAAAAGCTAAGAAGGGAACTGATAAGAAGGGTAAGGTTAAGAAAACTAAGTAGATCGGGATAGTTTAAGAGCTCGCAATCCTGTAGCTTTTTAAGCCCCGAGAATATTCCGCGCCCAATGTACAGTTTGCATTTGCATCAGTTCCTTTCTTAAGATACAATATTGCCAACCTGCAAATCACTATGAAAAAAACAAAAAAAGCGGCCCCCAAGGCTCGTAAGTCTTCTCGCAATACTGGCAAGAAGAAAGCTTTTCGCATTAAAAACAATCCACCCAAGAAGTCTTCGGCAAGCAAAGCCTCGACTGGATCTAAGCCAAGATCCAAGGAAGAGAAACTTAAGGATTTTGAGTTAAAGGCCAACAAACTTATCCAGAAGGGTCGTGATCGCGGTTTCGTAACTTATGACGAGATTCTCAAGGAATTTCCCCAGATCGAGAACGATATCATTTTTCTCGACGATCTTTATAGCAAACTCGTAACCGCCAATGTCGATGTTCTCGAAGGTGGTGGCCTTCTCGAAGTTGAAGATCTGACGGCCAAGAAAGCCTCGCCTCATCTCTCTCGTAATCCTGATTCGGCTTACGATTCTATTCAGATGTATCTGAAAGAGATCGGTCAGTACCCGCTCATCAATGCCGGTCAGGAGAAAGATTTAGCCAAAAGAATTTTGGCCGGAGATCTCGAAGCCAAAAACATTCTGGCTAAAGCCAACCTCCGCTTGGTCGTTTCAATCGCCAAGAAGTACGTTGGCCGCAGTCCCGACTTAACCCTTCTCGATCTCATCCAAGAGGGCAACCTTGGTCTTTTCCGAGCCGTCGACAAGTTCGACTGGACAAAGGGTTTCAAATTCTCAACCTACGCTACCTGGTGGATCCGCCAGGCGATTACACGAGCTTTGGCCGACCAGTCAAGGACGATCCGCGTGCCGGTCCATATGGTTGAAACCATCGCCAAATACAAACAAGTTGTTCGCCGTTTGAGCAACGATCTTGGCCGCGAGCCTCTGGCTGACGAGATTGCTATGGAAATGGACATGGATGTCGAGAAGATTTACCAGATCGAGAAGATCGAACAGGACGTCGTTTCTCTGGAAAGCCCGGTCGGCGACGATAGCGACGATGGTAAGTCCACTCTTCAGGATTTCATTCCGGACGACAAGATCCTTTCGCCCGATCAGGAATCTTCTCGCCGCATTCTTCGTGACCAAGTCAATCAGGTTCTTGGCGATCTTTCCGAGAAGGAAAGGAAGATCTTGGAAATGCGCCATGGTCTAAATGACGGTATTACCCATACTCTCGAAGAAGTCGGCCGCGAATTTGGCGTCACCCGCGAACGTATCCGCCAGATCGAAGCCAAGGCTCACGAAAAGATCAGGCAGCACGAAAACATAAATCGACTTAAAAATTATTAGAGTTTATTAGAGCTAAGAGCTAAGAGCTAGGAGGTAAGAGGTAGGAAGATACTCGAATCTTGCTGTGAAAAACAAGAAGTTTTTTCATCTTCTTAGCTCCTAGCTCTTACCTCCTAGCTCCTGCATTTTTGCCTTCTGATTGCGCTTCTACTCAAAAACCTTATAATCAAACGATGTCCGATCCTAAAACAAGTCAGGAATTCGAGAAGCTTTATGGCGTCTTGAATGAGTCTCAGAAGAAAGCGGTCGAGGCCATCGAAGGCCCCGTTATGGTTATTGCCGGCCCGGGAACGGGCAAGACAACGATTCTAACCTTGAGAATTGCCAATATCCTTTCGAAAACCGACACCGCTCCCGAGAACATCCTGGCTTTAACCTTTACGGAGTCCGGCGCTTATGCCATGCGCCGCAAGCTTCTTGAAATTATCGGGCCGGCCGCTTACCGAGTTAATATCAAGACCTTCCATGGTTTTGCCGAAAGTGTTATCCAAGAAAACCCTGACTATTTTCCCAGAATTATCGGCTCGAAGATTATTACCGAAGCGGAGCAAATTAAGATCATTGAAGAAATTATCAATTCACCGGAGGTTAATCTTCTTAGGCCTTATGGCGACCCCGGTTATTATGTCCGTTCGGTCTTGAGGGAAATAAGCATCCTTAAGAGGGAAAATATTTCGCCAGATGATTTGAAGAATAGTGTAAAAGGTTTTAAAGCC
>JBAYFW010000005.1:0-18960 GCA_041667005.1 Minisyncoccota bacterium
GAAGTTGATACGGCTCGTGGCAAGATCAAGGTTTTGGTTTCAATGTTCGGCCGAGAAACGCCTGTGGAGCTCGATTTCTTGCAAGTTAAGAAAGTCTAGATTTTTATTGCGTAAATGGTAAACCTATAGTAGGATACCGAACACACACATGGCCAAGAAAATCATCAAGAAAGTCAAAGTTATTGCTCCGGCCGGTAAAGCGACCCCGGCCCCTCCTTTGGGCCCAACTTTGGGTCAAGCTGGCGTTAATATTGGTGATTTCACCAAGAAGTTTAACGATGCTACTAAGGGCATGATGGGCGATATGATCCCGGTTGTTATTACTGTTTACGAAGATCGTACTTATTCTTTCGTCCTCAAAACTCCTCCCGCTTCCAGTCTTATCCTCAAAGCTTTGAAGAAAGACAAGGGTTCGGGCAAGCCTAACTTAAGCAAAGTCGGTACTCTTTCCAAGGCTGATCTCAAAGCTATTGCCGAGAAAAAGATGCCTGATTTGAATGCCAATACCGTTGAAGCGGCTATGAAGATTATTGCCGGTACTGCCAGATCTATGGGAGCCGATATCAAATAGCTTGTGCTGTTACAGTTCAACTATTTTGTAATCGAAATAAATTTCTAATTTTTAATTTCTAATTTCTAAGAAAGCACCAAGCCCCAATTTCCAGGTAAGGAGATTGGGGCTTGGTTCTTGGTCATTTCTTAGGAATTAGAAATTAGGTCAATTAGAAATTTCAATTTCTGTTTTGGGTGTTCCTGCATGATCGACCTTGTACTCCAATAGTAAAGCGCCGTTCTCAGCTTTTTCCAAAGAGACCAGTTTCAAATGCTGGAGCATTTCTTCTTTAAATAACTTTATTCCATTACCAAAAACTAGAGGTTCGATAGTGAGGTAAAGAGTATCAACGACATTGGCTTTCATAAACATCGTGTAGATCTCTGAGCCGCCACAGATGGCGACTTCCTTGAAGCCGCGTTTTTCAAGTTCGCGCAAGAGTTCGACCGGCCCTGTATTCATGGTCTCGGCTCCGGGATAGGTCTTCGTTCGCGAATAAACGATGTTGAGGCGCTCAGAGAGGGGCCGGGGCAGGGTAGAGAAGGTTTTGGAGCCCATAACGACTACGCCGGCCCTTTTGGTCAAATCAACGAAACGTTTCTTATCTTCTTTGGAAGTCCAAAAAGCCGGATGCTGGTCGTTTTTGGCGATGAATCCGTCGGCGGTTAGGGCGGCAATAATGAATGTTTTCATAGGAGATTGAAATTAAGGCTTTGTCATCTTTGAATTTGCTGGCCTAAGTATTATACTTCAAAGACTTTTAAACATAAATGACCAACATGAAACACTCTTATGAAGTCGAAATAAAAAGTCTGCTAGGTACCAAGGAACGGGCTTCCAAGCTCAAGGCCGACTTTCTTAAAGCCTACCCCAAAGCCAAACTTTTAGCCGAAGAAAAACAGCTCAACCATTATTTCAACTTGCCGTCCGATATGGCTAAGCTCGAGTCCAAAATTTCGCCCCTGGTTCCCGCGGACAAACAAGAGCTTTTCAAGAACGTTCTTGAACACGGTAAGAAAATGTCTATTCGGACCCGTCAGTCCAATGACAAGGTTATTCTAGTTATCAAAGCTTCGGTAGGAGATGACACTAGCTCGAACGGCGTCAAAAGGATCGAGTTTGAGCAAGTTGTTAAACAAAGTCTGACCGGCCTTGATAATCTTCTCTTGTCGGGCGGCTGCACCTATCAGGCCAAATGGTCGCGGGAAAGGGAAGAATATGGCAATGACAACATTCACCTTTGCATCGACAAGAATGCAGGCTATGGTTATTTGGCCGAATTCGAGAAAGTTACGGACGATGAGAAACTTCTTGAAACAGTCCGTCGAGAATTACTTGCGATCATGGCTAAGCTTGAGGCCGATGAGCTGCCTCAAGATCGCTTAGAGAGAATGTTTGCTCACTACAATGCCCATTGGTCGGAATATTACGGAACAGAAAAAACTTTTAACATCAAATAAAACCATGTATCTCGCAGACAATGAAATCAGGAAAGCTGTAAATAGTGGCGACATCGTTATCCAAGGCTTCGAAGAAGAACGTCTTCAACCGGCCAGTTACGATATTCTTCTCGGTAATAAGTTCATCATTGCCGTGACCGAATCGACGACTGCTATTGATCCTGTTATGAAAATCTTTCCAGAAACTCGAGAAGTCATTATTCCGGACAGCGGCACTTATATTCTTCATCCGGGCATCAGTATTTTGGGTACTTCCGTTGACTACTTCGGCTCGAACAAATATCTCATCCACCTTTCAGGGAAGAGTAGCCTGGCTCGGCTTGGCCTCATTATCCATAATACAGCCGGTATTATCAATCCTGGCCATTTCCTCAATATCACCTTCGAGCTTTGCAATTTGAACCGCTTGCCGATCATCCTCCGACCACAGATGAGAATCGGCCAGATTCTTTTCTCGGAGATTTCCAGCGTCCCTCGGAAAGACTACAAGTCAACCGGCCGCTATCATAACCGCGACTGGCAGCACTTCGTCGATCCCAAGGAGGATGAGAAGAAAGTCGCCGCCCGTTTAAAAAAGAAGACTAAATAAGCTATATTTTTATGGCAAAATCAAAATCCATGAACGTGCGTCATCCGGAATATCAGTATCTTGATCTCCTTCAGGATATCTTGGATAATGGCACTTTGAAGCATGATCATAATACTGGGAACGGTCTCATTAGTGTCTTCGGACGGCAGATGCGCTTCGACCTTTCCAAAGGTTTTCCGCTCCTTACGACCAAGAAAGTTCCTTGGAATAGTATCATGGGCGAACTCTACTGGTTCATGTCCGGCCAAACCAATATCAAGTATCTGGTTGATCACGGCGTGCCGATTTGGAATGACTATCCTTATAAGATTTATGCCAAGAAATCTGATAAAGGGCTATTGCCAAAATTAACTTTTGAAGAATTCGTAGACAAGATAAAGACTGATAATCTTTTCGCCAAAGAACATGGCGAACTGCCTCGGATTTACGGCGAGCAATGGCGAGCTTGGCCGGCGGCCGATGGTCGCAAGATCGACCAATTAGCTTGGGTCATTGATACGCTCAAAAACTTCCCGGAAAGAAAGCATACCATTCTCTCGGCGTGGAATCCTCAGTTCCTCTATGCGATGGCCAAACCCGGCGAGGCTCTAAGTTTCCCGCTTTGCCACATCCTCTTCCATTTCAATGTCTCTGGTAATAAACTATCCTGTCTCCTTTATCAACGGAGCTGCGATATGTTCCTAGGTGCCTTTCAACATTGCGAGCTATGCCGCTCTAACTATTATCATTGCCCGGCTGGCCGGTTATGAGCCAGGTGAATTCATCCACACTCTCGGTGATGCCCATATCTACGAGGATCATTTGGAGCAAGTCAAAGAACAGCTGAAAAGGGAACCGAAGCCTTTCCCGCGATTGGTCTTGAGTAAAGAAGTGAAGGATCTGGAAAGCTTCCGCCCGGAAATGGTTACACTCGAAGGTTATAATCCTCATCCGGTTCTTCGGGCCAAGATGACCGTGGCCGGTGGTTTCGATGAGAAAGATCGCAAGGCTTTCAAAGCCAATGGGAAAGATAAGGTTAAGTCCCCAAAGAAAAAAACCATTACTAAAAAAACAAAGACAAAGCCTAAAAGGTAGAAATTTGCACCCCTTTTATTAAATGTTACGATACAGCTATGAAAGACCTACAAATAAAAAAACTGATGGAGGCCGAGAAGAAGAGGCAAAAGAAGGTGATCAATCTGATCGCTTCGGAGAATTATGTTTCTAAGGATGTTCTGGAAGTTTTGGGTTCGGAATTGAACAATAAATACGCCGAAGGCTATCCTGGCCGCCGTTACTATCGGGGGACGAAGATTCATGATGAGATAGAGCTTTTGGCCCAAAAGAGAGCCTTGGATCTTTTTGATTTGTCAGAAGATCAATGGTCAGCCAATGTCCAGCCTCTTTCCGGCTCGCCGGCAAATGTTGCCGTTTATCTCGGCTTGGTGCCGCCAGGGGAGAAAATTATGGGTATGGAATTAACTCATGGGGGACATTTGACTCATGGACAGAAGGTTTCGGCTACGGGAAAGTTCTGGGTGCCGGTACCTTACGGTGTTAGCAAGGATACCGAACTTATAGATTATGAAGAGGTCAAGAAAATCGCTTTAGAGAATAAGCCCAAGATTATTGTGGCCGGATTCACTGCTTACGCCCATGTCGTGGATTTCAAGAAATTCCGGGAGATAGCCGACGCTTGTGGCGCCTATCTCATGGTCGACATGTCTCATTTCGCCGGACTAGTTGCAGGGAAAGTCTATCCCTCACCTTTTCCTTACGCCGACATTGTTACCACGACTACGCATAAAACTTTGCGTGGTCCGCGAAGCGCCATAATCTTCGCCAAGAAAGACGAAAGGGGATTGGATAAACTTATCAGCAAGGCTTTGTTTCCGGGCCTTCAAGGCGGTCCGCATATGGATCAGATCGCGGCTGTGGCGGTGGCTCTCAAGGAAGCGGCCACTCCTGCTTTCCGTAAGTACGCGAATCAGGTGGTCAAGAATGCCAAAGCTCTGGCCAATGAATTAGCTAAGCTCGGCTGGCGAATCGTTGAGGGTGGCACAGAAAGTCATCTCTTGCGTGTTGATGTTTGGCAGGGCGGTAAAGGTTTAAGCGGTCGGGAAGCGGCTGATAAGTTAGAAGCGGCAAACATTATCGTTAACGAAAACACCATTCCTTTCGACACCCGCTCGCCCATGGATCCTTCCGGTATTCGCCTGGGCTCGGCCGCCGAGACAACGAGAGGGAAGAAAGAAAAAGACTTTCGGAATATTGCGATTAAGATTGATAAGATTTTGAGAGGTAAGTAGAAAAAAAGAAGAAGACGCAGGAGAAACTCCTGCGCCTTTGATTCGAATTCTGACTTATCCAAATTATGGACGGGAGAACAGCAACCGCTACATACAGATGGCCTGTCGTCCAGGTTTGCCACACCTGAATTACCAGGGGGCCCGTGAGGGGTAGACCTGGTGCACACCTGAATAACTGTAGGAGTTACATTACTATGCATTGGAGGTGCATAGGTCCTCCCGTCCGCGGTCCATTATAGCTTGCTTCCACTTCTTTACCTAAGCTGTATTCAGTTTGGCCATCTTTTGCTAGAATGACCTGATGAAACAACAGTTGCTGGAAGATTTGAAGAAGGCTGTCTTAGCTTGCGGAGCGGGGGTCGAAGGGTTGAAGGTAGACTATCCGGAGAACCTCGAATATGGTGACTTCACGACTAATATCGCTCTAATTCAGGCCAAAAAGCTTGGTCTAGCGCCTTTGGACTTGGCCAAAAAGATCGTGGCTGAGTTCAATAAGGATAAAGGACAGTCTGTGGATAAGGTGGGGATAGCTGGCCCCGGTTTCATCAATTTTTACCTTAAACCCGGGGTTTTTGTGGAAAAGGTCAAGGAAATAGGAGGGGAAGAAGATTATGGTCAAGTTGCAGCGATGAAGGGCCAAAAGATAATGGTCGATTTTACCGACCCTAATCCCTTCAAGGAATTTCATATCGGCCATCTCATGAGCAACACCATCGGCGAATCTCTTTGTCGGATTTTTGAATTTAACGGCGCCCAAGTGGTTCGGGTCTGTTACCAAGGCGATGTTGGCTTGCATGTAGCCAAAGCTCTCTGGGGGATGATTCAGAATAGAAAGAATTTTCCGGAAGACAACGCGCCGCTTTCAGAAAAGATCGCTTTTCTTGGCAGCGCATATGTCCTAGGCTCTCAGAAATACGAGGATGAGCCAAAAGTTACTGAGGAAATAAAAGAAATCAATAAAAAAGTTTTTGAGAAGTCCGACAAGGAGCTAAATGAGATGTACGAAAAAGGTCGGAAATGGAGCCTAGAACATTTTGATGAAATCTACGCCAAATTAGGCACAAAGTTCGATCATATTATTCCCGAATCGAGCGTGACAGCCGATGGTCAGAAAATTGTTGAGGAATTTTTGGCTAAAGGCGTTTTTGAAAAGAGTGAAGGGGCAGTTATTTTTGACGGTCAGAAATTTGGCCTTCATACGCGGGTCTTCATTAACTCCCAGGGTCTGCCCACTTACGAAACCAAAGATATGGGTTTGGCTAAAAGGAAAGTTGAACTGGAAAAAGATTTAACCGCTTCAATAATCGTTACTGCCAATGAGCAGAATGATTACTTTAATGTTATCTTCAAAGCTTTAAGTTTCATTTACCCAGACTATGCACAAATTTCTAAACATATCGGTCACGGGATGTTACGTTTTGCCAGCGGCAAGATGTCTTCTCGAAAGGGTAATGTTATTACAGGCGAAATGATGATTGAGAAGGTAGAGGAAATGGTGGCGGAAAAGATCAAAGATCGGAACTATTCTCCGGAAGTTAAGAAAGAAATTATTGAGAAAGTGGCTATCGGCGCCATCAAGTACTCGATCTTGCGCCAAGCCATTGGCGGGAACATTATCTTCGATTTTGATAAGTCTATTTCCTTCGAAGGTGATTCGGGTCCGTATCTTCAATATTCCTATGTCCGGGCCAAATCAATTATCAAGAAAGCCGAAGACCTGGGCATTATAAAGGGCAAGGATTCTTCTCAGATCAAAATTTCGCCAGACTACATACCCGCTTTGACTGAGAAATTACTTGCCCGTTTTCCGGAGATTGTAGAAAGAGCGGCTAAAGAGAATGCTCCGCATTACATCGTGACTTATTTAACTGAATTGGCCGCAGCTTTCAACGGCTGGTACGCGGAAGGTAAGATTGTGAATGAGAAAGATTCTGATTCGCCCTACAAAGTTGCTGTGACTAAAGGAGTAATGATAGTCCTTAAAAACGGCTTGAACTTACTGGGAATTAAAGTACCGGAGAATATGTAGATAATTTACAGATGTCGGACATCCGTTAAAGTTCAGACCAAAATGCTTATATGACCAATAACAAATCCATGGATAAATTAACAAATAAAGAACCCGAAACCAAAAAAGAAAAAAGTCCCCGCGCCCTAAGCGAGGAGAAGACTTTGGCTTTCTGGAAGGAAAAGGGGATATTTGAGAAAAGTTTGGAGAAAGAAAGTCCTAAAGGTGAATTCATCTTTTACGAAGGGCCGCCGACCGCCAACGGCCATCCCGGTATTCATCACTTGGAAGCTCGGGCTTTCAAGGATGCGATCCCGCGCTACAAGACAATGCGCGGCTATCATGTCCGGCGCAAAGGCGGTTGGGATACCCATGGTTTGCCGGTCGAGCTTCAGGTTGAGAAAGAATTGGGATTAAAGTCAAAGAAAGAGATAGAGACTTATGGATTGGATAAATTCAACGAGAAATGCAAAGAAAGCGTCTGGCGCTATGTTCATGAATGGGAAGACTTCACGGCCAGGATGGGCTATTGGGTTGATCTCAATAATCCTTATATCACCTACAAGCCGGATTACATAGAATCAGTCTGGAATATCATCAAGACGGCCGGAGAAAAAGATTTGCTCTACAAAGATTACAAAGTGGTGCCTTGGTGCCCGAGGTGCGGTACGGGATTGTCGTCGCATGAATTGGCGCAGGGGTACGCCGATGTTAAGGATTTGAGCGTGACGATAAAGTTCAAAGTTAAAAGGCAAAAGGCAAAAGGCAAAAATGAAAGTCAAAAGGAGGAAGTTGAATCGCAGATGCCGACATTTTTATTGGCATGGACGACGACGCCTTGGACACTGCCGGGAAATGTGGGGTTAGCGGTTAGCTCGAAAATTACTTATAAGGTCTATGAGAAAGATGGCGAGCATTTGATCGTGGCGGCTGAGATGGCAGAAGCGGTTGGTTTTGGAGAGTCTAATGCAACCGGCCAGCAATTTAACGGAAAAGATCTGGTTGGTCTTGAATACGAGCCGCTTTTCCCATTCCTAAATGAGAACGCGCCTGAGTCCGAAAAAGATAAAATCAAGAATGCTTTCAAAGTTTATGGTGCTGATTTCGTGACGACCGAGGATGGCACGGGAATAGTACACACGGCTGTTATGTATGGCCAGGAAGACTTTGAATTGGGAACGGCGGTTGGTTTGCCTAAAGTTCATTTGGTGAACGAAGACGGCACCTTCAAAAAGGGAATGGGTTATTTGTCGGGCCGGTTTGTTAAAGAAAAAGATGAGAAGGGAAAGCCGACTTTGGATGTAGACATAATCGAGGATTTGAAAAAGAGAAATCTTTTCTTTTCTCAGGAATGGTACAAGCATAGCTACCCGCATTGTTGGCGCTGCAAGACTCCGCTTATTTATTACGCCCGCGATTCTTGGTATATCAAGATGTCTGCGCTCCGAAATGAACTTGTGAAAGGTAATGAAGGTATTCATTGGGAACCGGACTATATCAAGGAAGGGCGTTTCGGTGAGTGGTTGTCCGAGATCAAAGATTGGGCTATTTCCCGCGAGCGTTATTGGGGCACACCGCTTCCAATTTGGATTTGTTCGGCTTGCGGCAAAAAGAAAGTAGTTGGTTCGGTGGAAGAGTTGGCCAAGAAACCCAAGAATAATTATTGGGTCATGAGGCATGGGGAAGCGGAGAATAATACTAAAGGAGTTTTGAATTGTTCTGTCGAGGGTGATTTTCATCTAACGGAGGAAGGTCGGCAAAAGGCTGCTGAGACAGCCAAAAAAATGAAAGGAATGAAGATTGACTTGATATACGTCTCGCCATTTCCGAGAACTCTTGAGACAGCCCAAATCTTAAAAGAGACTCTGGGTTGGAATGATGGTCAAATCATTACAGATTCTCGACTTCATGAGCTAGGCTTTGGTGTATATGATGGCAAACCGGTGGAGGAATTCCATAAAAAATTTCCTTGGCAAGGACGTTTTGAATCAATGCCCGAAGGTGGCGAGACTTATGACAAGCTCAAAAAAAGGATGGGTGATTTCCTTTCCTTTTTGGAGAATAAATACGAAGGCTTGAATATACTAGTGATAACTCATGCTTCTCCGGCCATGATGATGATTGCTGCTGCCAAAGGAATGGACAGGAAGCAGTCAATCGAAAATGAGATAAACAATTATATCGAAAAAGCGGAAATCCGAAAGATGGATTTTTCCATCTTGCCTCACAACTCCGAATACGAAACCGATCTTCATCGTCCTCAAATAGATGAGGTTACTTTGGATTGCTCGTGCACTGATCCCGTTTCGAAAATGCCCGGTCAGATGAAACGAGTCAAAGAAGTTATGGATGTTTGGTTTGATTCTGGAGCGATGCCATTTGCCCAGGATCATTATCCTTTCGAGAACAAGGAAAGGATCGAAGGAACCGGTTATCCGGCGGATTTCATATCCGAAGCGATCGACCAGACTCGAGGTTGGTTTTATACTCTGCACGCCATCGGAACACTTATGGGCAAAGGCAAGGCTTACAAGAATGTCATCTGTCTCGGCCATATTCTCGACGCCGAAGGCAAGAAGATGTCCAAGTCGATCGGCAATATCGTGAATCCTTTTATGATAATGGACAAGTATGGCGCGGACGCCGCCCGTTTCTGGATGTACTCGGTCAATCAGCCTGGTGAATCGAAGAACTTCGATGAAAAAACGGTTGATGAAATAGTCAAAAAAGTCTTCAACCTGGCGGGGAATGTTTTGTCATTCTATGTTATGTATCGTGGAGAGCTCGATACCGCCGCGTCCTCTTCCAATGAGAGCGGCAATATTCTGGATAGATGGATTCTTTCCAGGCTGGCCGAGCTTACCGAGGAAGTCACGGATAATTTGGAGGCCTATAAATTCCTGGAACCGGCCAGAGCGATCCGCGATTTCATCGGTGATCTTTCCCAGTGGTATTTGCGCCGCTCTCGCGATCGATTCAAGAGCGACGGTAAAGATAAAGAGGAGGCCCTAGGAACAACTCGTTATGTTCTCGTCACTCTGGCCAAAATCATGGCGCCTTTCACACCTTTCTTTGCCGAGGAATTGTATAGAGAGGTGGGTGGAGAAAAAGAAAGTGTTCAATTGGATAATTGGCCGACAATTGACGATATAGATAATGAATTGATCGAGGCTATGAAAGTTGTGCGAACTTTGTCTTCGAAGGGGCTTGAAGCTCGTATGACCGCTAAGATTAATGTTCGGCAACCCTTGGCAAGCTTAAGCACTGGCTTAACTCTCCCTAGAGACGCTAATCTTATCGATCTTATTAAAGACGAAGTTAATGTCAAAGAAGTCTTATCTGATCCTAATTTGAAAGACGAAGTTACGCTCGATACAACAATGACGCCTGCTCTAAAAGAAGAAGGGGAGCTTCGTGAATTTCTTAGGAAGATTCAGGATTTGCGCAAAGAGAAAGGACTTTCCGTTGGGCAGATGGCAACCTTAATTGCGACGGCTGATCTTAAAGAGCTGATTACGAAGAATGAGAAGGAGATTAAGAGGGTGACGAGTTTGGAGGGGGTGGAGTATGGGGAAAAGTTGGATGTAAAGGTGGAAAATTGACGAATGGGTAGAGTTTACAGTTTACAATGATAAGTCATTAGTGAAGTGTCTAGTTATCAAGTTAATAGTTGCCTTCAATAACCTCTATCGAAGCAAATCACTATAAACTTTTAACTACAACTGTAAACTTATCACTGTAAACTGTAAACTTGCCTTCATGCACTCCATCCGCACAACCCACGGCCTTGTTCTCGAATCCCGGCCCTTTGGCGAGGCGGGGAAGATGATTTCCATTTTGACGGAAGATTTGGGTTTGGTGAGGGCGGTAGCTGAGGGGATCCGGTTGGAGAAATCGAAATTGCGCTATTTCGTCCAGGAATATTCATTCGGACAATTCTCTCTTGTCCGGGGCAAAGAATATTGGCGATTGACGAGCGCCAATGAATGGGAGAAGTTTCCCTCGCGGACGATTAAGGGGCCGAGCCTGGAAATTGTGGCTCGATCGGCACTACTACTTAAAAGATTTGTCCACGGTGAGCAAGCTCATTCGGAATTGTTCACCTTAATCGTGGGCGCCGTGACTTTAATTCAAAGTAAGAATAATTGGAACGAGGAGGAACTTTCGGTTTTGGAATCGCTTTTAGTCTATTTAATACTTCAATCGCTCGGCTATATTGGCAAAGATCCGGAGCTTGATCTACAAACGGCCGACCTAAATCTGGAACTGGTAAAATCAATAACAGCAAAGAAAACCTTAATTAATAAGCATATAAATAAGGCTTTGAGGGAAAGCCAAATGTAATTTTTTATTATATAATAAAGACCGTGCCTCCCTCAGATGACAGTAATCATATAGATGAGCTCAAGGAGTCTCTTTACTCTAGGAATGCTCCAGAAATCCGTTCCCGGCGGCGTCTCCGTTTTTTTGGCCCGACCAACGAGGTCAAGAATGATTGGGGTCATAAGCCAGAGAATCCTTTGCCGCCAGTTGAGCTCAATAGTGAATATAAGAATCCCAAAATGTCTTTCTTTACCAAACTTTTCATTGTCTCGGCTATCTTCTGTCTGGTGGCCGTCGGTTTCGGTGCTTACCTCTTCTGGAATGGCGCTAACTTGATCTCGGCCGACAATATTGATATTGAGATCAGTGGTCCGGTTTCTGTGCCAGGTGGCGAGCCGGTCAGCTTCGATATTCAGGCCACCAACAAAAATAATGTGGCTATTCAATTGGTAGATCTGACCGTTGATTTTCCTCCGGGAACAACCGATCCTAATGATTCGACCAAGAGTCTACCCAGTTATCGTAAGCTTTTGGGTGATTTGGCGGCTGGTGCGACGGCCAAAGATAGTGTCCGAGCGGTTTTCTTTGGTGAGGAAAATCTCCAGAAGCAGGTCAATGTCAGTTTGACCTATAGTGTCAAAGGTTCGACGGCCGTCTTCACTAAAACCAAGAACTACGAAGTTTTGTTAAATTCTTCGCCGGTCCAGATCTCTGTCTCGGGTTTCAAAGAGATTACTTCTGGTCAGGAATTCGATCTCAAGGTTAGTCTTAAATCTAATTCCAAGGAAGTTCTAAGGAATGTTCTTCTCAAGGCCAGCTATCCTTTTGGCTTTTCATTCATCCGAGCTAATCTGGCTCCTTTGGTGGACAACGCCGTCTGGAAGATCGGCGACCTGCCGCCGGCCGGCGAGCGCTCGGTTATCATTCACGGAACGCTCAGTGGGGAAGATAGCGACCTCCGAGCCTTTCATTTCAGTGTCGGTTCGGCTTCATCTGGTTCGGCCAGCCAAATTGGTACTCTCTACAATACGACCGAACAGGATATTACTCTTCAGAAACCTTTCGTCTCTCTGGACATCGATATTAACGGCGATTCCACGACAGCGGATTTTGCCGGCCAGTTCGGCCAAAGCCAACGAATTGAGATCAATTGGTTCAATAATCTTTCGTCACCAATCTCCAATCTAAAGATTGTCGCCAAATTATCCGGTTCGGCTTACGATCGCGGTTCCGTTAATGTCAACGAAGGTTATTTCAATTCGGCTGACAATACAATCACTTGGAGCCAGCAGACCAGCCCGTCCTTCGCTTCGGTCGCTCCCGGCGCCAGCGGGACAGTCAGTTTTTCTATTTCTCCTCGCGATCTCGGTAGCGCCCAAAATCCACTGGTTAATCCGGGTATTACGGTGACGGCCGGCGTTTCCGGCAATCGGAGCCAGGAATCCCAGGTTCCTCAGGCTCTGGCTTCAACGGTCAAGCGCAACATAATCATTTCTTCGAGTGTCGGTCTTTCCGGCCGAGTTGTCCGGAATGTTGGGCCTTTCCAAAACAGCGGCTTCGTGCCGCCGAAGGTTGACAACCCCTCGACTTACACGATCATCTGGGATATCGACAATACGGCTAATGCTGTTAGCGACGCCGAAGTAACAGCCACTCTGCCGCCGTATGTTAAATGGTTGAATAAGGTCTCACCGGCTGGAGAAAATATTACTTATAACCAGAACAGCGGTTTGGTGACTTGGACGGTTGGCGATGTGGCGGCCTATTCAGTCGGTCCCAAAAGAAGGGAGGCCGCTTTCCAAATTTCCTTTACGCCTAATGTGACGCAGGTTGGTCAAACGCCCACTTTGGTTAATCAGTCGACTTTGACGGCTACGGATAGTTTCACCGGATCTTCAGTGAAGAGTGGCAAGGATCAGTTGACGACTCGTTTCAGTACCGACCCGGCTTATCGAAGCGGAGATGAGGTGGTTAACAGGTAGCGGTCACAATCTTATTTTCATTTGCCGCAGTTTCAGGTTCCATTTGTAAAAAAGGCAGTTTAGGATAGAATGTCTCCATGACCAATCCGGCAGAAAATAGCAAAATGGAAGAAATTATTTCTTTGGCCAAAAGACGGGGTTTTGTTTTCCAAGGCTCGGAGATTTATGGCGGTTTGGCCGGTACCTGGGATTATGGTCCTTTGGGCTTGGCTTTGAAGAACAATATCAAGAATCTTTGGTGGAAAAGGTTTGTAGACGATCGGGAAGATATGTATGGAGTTGATGCAGCAATTCTTATGAATCAGAAAGTCTGGCAGGCAACCGGGCATGTTGGGGGATTTGCCGATCCGGTTGTTGAATGCTCTTCATGTAAGAGTAAATTGAGAGCTGATCATCTGCTTGAGAATTTTTATAAGGAAAATCCCACCATTGTCCATGAAGCCATTTCGGCCGACCCTTCAAAGCTTCAGGGAGATATAGATTCTTTTGGAAAAGAAATTTCTTGTTCTAAATGTGGAAAGAAGGGGTCATTTTCAAAAATTCGCCAATTCAACATGATGTTTGAAACTCATGTTGGTGCTATCCAAGACGAATCTTCTATTTCTTATTTGCGTCCGGAAACAGCCCAAGGCATGTTTGTTAATTATAAGAATATTATTGATTCTTTCCATCCCAAGCTACCTTTCGGCATGGCTCAGATCGGCAAAGCTTTCCGGAACGAGATTGCTCCGCGTGATTTTACATTTAGAGCGCGGGAATTTGAACAGATGGAAATAGAATATTTGATCAAACCGCCCAAAGGGGAAGAGTGGAAACCACTTTTTGAACAATTCAAAGATGAAATGATCGCTTTCTCCAAAGACATTGGTCTTGATGAAAAACACATTCACCCAATTGAAATTGCTGAAGCCGATCGGGCCTTCTATTCCAAAAGAACCATCGATATTGAGTTTGATTTTCCTTTTGGTCAGAAAGAGCTTTATGGTTTAGCTTATCGCACTGATTATGATTTGAAGAAGCAGGGCGAATTTTCGGGCGTTCCTCTCGACTATTACGATGAGGAAACCAAAGAGAAATTCATACCGCATTGCATCGAGCCTTCCTTTGGTCTTGATAGAACCGTCCTGGCTGTTCTTTCCGATGCTTATACGGTTGACGAAATGGGTGGGGAGAAGAGGACTTATTTGAAGTTTAATTCTAAAGTAGCTCCTATCAAAATCGCCGTCTTTCCTCTGCTTCGCAACAAACCGGAACTGGTCAAGAAGGCCCGGGAGATATACCAGACGCTGAAGAAAGAATTCGGGGCAGTTGAATTCGACGACAATGGCAATATTGGCAAGCGTTATCGCCGCCAAGACGAGATCGGTACGCCTTTCTGTCTGACAGTTGATTTTGAAACCATAGAAGAGAATAAGGGCGTGACGATACGCGATCGCGATAGCGGCAAACAGGAAAGAGTGGCGGAAGGGGATTTGGTTGCTTATATCAAGCGCCAACTTTAGCCGTTATCAGAATTTATTTTTATAGAGGCTGGTGATTTATCCGGTACGACAAGCCACCAACCTCACCAACTGCAGAACATTTTTCTGATACCCGGAAGTTGCGCGGACCAATAGCCGGAGTAAAATGTTCTTACCTGCATTTTATTAACTCTAAGAAAATTAAATATGAAAGAAAATAATGCCCAAAATGCACCAAGCATTACAATTGACGAGTTGGCCTTGATGGTCAAGAAGGGGTTTGATGAAATGGGAGACAGATTTGCTGAACTCAGAAGAGACCTAGATCAAACGAATGCCACTTTAGAGGCCTTTGTCCAGAGTACAAATAAAAGTTTTGAGGCTGTTGATAAACGTTTCGATGTTGTAGATGCAAAATTCGACTCTTTTGAAGCCCGGCATGAATCTTTAGAGAAAGTCGTCATTCAAGACCACGCACCTCGCTTGAAGCGCCTAGAAAGGAAAGTGCAGATAATATAACAAGCCAAAGTTTTAAGTGAAGGGCACTTAAAGACGAACTTCATTCTCAACTAGCATTGGCTATGCTAAAGTGGTTATATGAAGTTTCATCGTCAAGTCTTGCCAAGCGGCCTTCGGGTCGTAACCGTGCCCATGGCCGATAATCCAGCCGTAACCATTCTTGTGATGGTCGAAGCTGGGTCGAAATACGAAGAAAAAGCGACTAGCGGTCTTTCCCATTTCCTGGAGCATATGGTTTTCAAAGGTACGCCTCGCCGGCCCAAGGTTTCCGATATTAGCCGCGAGCTTGATGGGATGGGTGCACACTACAATGCTTTTACCACTCAAGAATTTACCGGTTATTATGCCAAAGCCCATTATCGTCATCTAGATTCCATCCTTGATGTTATTTCCGACATGTATTTGAATCCGCTTTTTCAGAAAAGCGAAATCGAAAAGGAAAAGGGAGTGATTGTTGAAGAAATCCGGATGTACCAAGATCTGCCTCAACAGCATGTCCAAGACATCTTCATGGAATTGCTCTATGGTGATGTGCCGGCCGGCTGGAACGTGGCCGGCACAGAAGAGAATGTTCGAGCCTTTGAGGCGAACCAATTTATCAAATATCGCAGTGAGCACTATGTGGCCGGGGCCACCACCGTCATTGTTGCCGGCTCATTTCCGGAAAAAGAAACTCTTTCGAAAATTGAAAAGGCCTTCGATCCTATCTCCAAATCAGATAATAAATCCAAAGTCCTGGTCAAAGAATCACAGACTGAGCCGCTGATCAAAACTCAATTCAAGGAAACAGATCAGACTCACTTGGTCATGGGGGTTCGGACTTTTCCTGTGAAAGATGAACGGATTCCGGTTATGCATGTCCTCTCTACGATTCTCGGTAAGGGTATGAGCTCCCGCCTTTTCTCCAAGATGCGCGAAGAATTGGGTATTTGCTACTATATTAAGACTGAACATAATCCTTTTACTGACCACGGTTTTCTTTCTGTTTCGGCCGGTGTTGATAATTCCCGGGTTGAGGAAGCGGTAAAGGCCATTCTTGCCGAATGCAGCCGCCTTAAGAATGAGACTGTTACCGATGCTGAAATTAAAAAAGCCAAGGATTACATTGCCGGGACGACCATGCTAGAACTCGAAACTTCCGATGCTCGGGCCGAATTTTGCGGTTTCCAGGAAATCCTGAAAAGGAAGATTGATTCACCAGACGAGATCATTGAGAAAATCAACGCTGTAACGGCTTTTGATGTTCAGAAATTAGCTAAGGAGATTTTTATTGATAAATCTCTCAACATGGCTATAGTTGGAAAATTCAACGACGGCGAGGGTTTTAAGAGTTATTTCAAATTCACGTGATTGGAATCGATACCAAGGCTCCTACAGTTTTTTTGAGGCTTCAAAATTCTTCTAAAAGTGATACAATTCGGGCATGATTGATTCTGCGCGGACTAATATTATTATAAATACCGGCACGATTGTCCGTTTTTTCGCTATTGCCATTCTACTTCTAACGCTGTATTACATGTCCGATGTTGTTCTGGTGATTGCCGCCGCCGTGGTCATTGCCTCGGCTATCGAACCATTGCTTCGCCGCTTGAGCCGTCGACGGATTCCCCGGGTCTTGAGTGTTGTTGTGATTTACATCCTGATTGCCGTCGTCTTGGCTGCTATCCTTATTTTCTTCATGCCACTCGTGATCAATGACCTGGCTTCTTTTCTCCGGGATCTGCCGAAGACAATATCTCTTGAAGATCTTTGGAGTCCGATCTCCAATCTCTCCGGTGGCACTTCTTCGATGAGCTCGGTCTCTGGCCATATGATTTCCATTTCTGATTTCGTCTCCAATCTCCAATCGCTCATTGCCGGAACCAGCGCCGAGGCTTTCAAGACGGCCAGCGTGATTTTTGGCGGTGTTCTGTCTTTTATCCTGATCTTCGTTCTCTCATTCTACCTGGCTGTCCAAACTGACGGGGTGGGGGATTTCCTGCGTGTGGTTGCTCCGGTTAAGCACCACGAATACATTATCGATCTTTGGAAGCGCTCTCAGCGGAAGATTGCTCTCTGGCTCCAAGGTCAAGTCATTCTAGGTATCGTCGTCGGGCTCTTGGTCTATCTGACCCTCTCGATTCTCAATATCCCACACGCTCTTATGCTGGCGGTTTTTGCCGGTCTCTTTGAGATTATTCCGGTTTTCGGTCCGATCATTTCTTCGATCCCAGCTATTATTCTGGCCTTTGCCGAAAGAGGCGCGGCCACCGGTGTTCTTCTCTTGGTTCTTTATTTCATCATTTATCAATTCGAAAGCCAGATTTTCTATCCCTTGGTAGTCAAGAAAGTTGTCGGCATTTCTCCGATCATCGTTATCCTAGCCTTGGTTATCGGTGCTAAGCTGGCCGGCGTTCTTGGCGCCCTTATCGCCGTCCCCCTCTCTGCCGCCTTCATGGAATATGTGAATGACATCGAGAAATACAAGAAAGCCGAAATTGCCGAAAGGGCGGCGGTGGGGAAAGTGGATGCCTAACCAAGTTCGCTTTTCTAGATACATAAGAGTTTGCCATCCTTTCTCTCCCGCTGTAGACTACCTTTATGGCCAAAAATCAAAAACCTTTCTACATAACCACAACTTTGCCGTATGTGAATGCTATTCCGCACATTGGCCATGCTTTGGAATTTATCCGGGCCGATATCATTGCCCGGAAGAAGATTCTTCAGGGCTTTGAAGTCTTTTTCAATACCGGCACTGACGAGCACGGCTCCAAGGTCTATACAAAGGCCAAACAGCTCAATCTCGATCCGCAGAAATATGTTGATGAGGCCGCCGCTAAATTCAAGGAAATTTTACCGCTCCTCGGTCTTCTGCCGGGCATTAACTTTATTCGCACTACCGACTCGCATCATGTTCAAGCCGCCCAGGAGTTCTGGAAGATTGCCGATAAAAATGGCTTGATTTACAAGAAAAATTATTCAGTGAAGTATTGCGTCGGCTGCGAGCTCGAAAAGACCGAGTCCGAATTAGTTGACGGCAAATGTCCTTTGCACCCGCTTCAGGATTTGGAAATCATCCAGGAAGAGAATTATTTCTTCCGTTTCAGCATTTTTCAGAAGCAACTTATGGATCTTTACGAGAAGAACCCTACCTTTGTTCTACCCAATTCGCGATTGAATGAAATCAGGGCTTTCGTCGAGAGGGGATTGGAAGACTTCAGTATTTCCCGCTTGGCTTCGAAGATGCCTTGGGGTATTCCAGTGCCTGGCGATCAAAGCCAGGTTATGTATGTTTGGTTCGACGCCTTGGTTAATTACATTTCGGCCGTCGGCTGGCCTGATGACATGGAGAAATTTAAGAAATTCTGGGTCGAGACCGGTGGCGTGGTTCAATATTGCGGCAAGGACAATCTTCGCCAGCAATCAGCCATGTGGCAGGCTATGCTCATGGCGGTGAAGCTGCCGCCCTCAAGGCAGATTATTATCGACGGTTTCGTCACTGGTGAAGGTGGTATTAAGATGTCCAAATCGCTAGGTAATACAGTTGATCCGCTCGACATTGTCAAAGACTACGGCACCGATGCTCTGCGCTATTATGTCGCTCGCGAGTTGGCGCCTTTTGAAGATAGTCCCTTTAGCGTTGAGAAATTCAAAGATGCTTATAATGCCCACTTAGCCAATGGTTTGGGTAACTTGGTTTCTAGAGTAATGAAAATGGCTGAAACAAATACGATTAAGTTCGATTCGAAGTTGGCCAAGGAGTTTGCAGATTCGAAGGAAGCCAAAGATTTGTTGGATA
>JBAYFW010000006.1:0-18609 GCA_041667005.1 Minisyncoccota bacterium
GATCCGAGCCGTGATCTGCTCCACGACATCGTTGTAGTCGCCCACATATTGCTCGACCTTGCGGGTATGAAGATCGAGATAAAGAACGCCATGGGTGAAGGCGTTCAGGAATTCAGCGTCGTGGGAAATGACCAGGCAGGTTTTTTTGTAATTGATGAGAAAGTTAGTCAGATGCTCAATGCCAGCTTTATCTAGGTTGTTAGTTGGTTCATCGAGAAGAAGGATGTCGGGGTCCTGGATAAGGGCGGAGGCGAGAAGAAGTCGGGCTTGCTGTCCGCCGGAAAAGGTTTTGATGAGGCGGTCTTTGAGGTCGCTACTATTTAAACTCTTCGATTCAAATACAGTTCCGTTGTCGGGCGAAACGTCAGCCGCCACCGCAGGCGAGAGGAATCTCCCGACTGCCACGAGCTTGTCGAGTGGCACGAAGGGAGATACCCTCTCGCCGAGAGGTGGCGGGGTATTTGATTGAGAACTTGTAGCTGTCGCTTGTTTTTTCTTCGGCTGAGGCACATGAAGATTGACCACTTCCAAAATTTCATCAATCTTCGGATCCAGATCATAAACTTTTTCCTTGAAGCATTTGGCGAAGAATTCCCTAACAGTCAATTCCAAGTCGGGGCGCGGAATAACCTGGCGGGCGGTGGCAATCGAGGCGTTGTTCGCGACATGAACCTCACCGCTCTCCGGCTTATGGTCGCCTAAAATCAAACCGAAGATAGTGGTTTTTCCGGCGCCGTTCTGGCCCATGAGGGTGATCTTGGTGCCCTGGCGAATGGTGAAGTTAACCTCGTCCAAAATAGGCTTATTGGCACCCCATTCAAAAGAAACATCCTCAAAACGGATGATGGTCTGCCCGCCGAACTGGGCCGGTATTTTGTCTCGATTGATCATAAGAAATGGCCTCTGAGGCCAAGGTATATACATTACAACATTTGGTAGCAATTGGGAAGAAGATGATTGCATAGGTTGCGCCTCTGCATGAATTAAAGTAGTCTCTTGGTAGAAGATTTTATGGAAGAAAACATCGTTATTTCGGGTTTTGTCGAATTCGGTGATTACGTGGACAACATCACCGCCCAAATCGCTCGGGACCTTAAACGCAAAGTGCTGGACGATTTCAAGCCACATCGCATCCATTCGGTAATTTTCCCTGCCACTATCCCTGATCAGAGAGAAGATCGGGGTCAACAGCTCTTTAAATTAGCGGCAAAAACGAATTCAAAAGCGATCATAGCTCTGGGAATGAGCTCATCACTACTAGGACCATGCATAGAACACGTGGCCTACAATTCTAACAGCGGCAAGTACTGCCCGCCGGAACTCGTTGGAACACCAGTTTGTCGTGGATACAATCCCGACCAAACTTTCAAGATCAGCTTGGCTCGTTGGGACCTCAAACTGTTCCAGAGTATCTGCAAAGATGAAGGAATTCAAGCTTCCTTCTCAAGCAAGCCAGGCGGATTCTGTTGCAACCATTTGATGGTCCAGCTCTGTCTCGCCCAGCTCAGTAATCCTGTCTGGCAAAAGATCCCCTGGATCTTTCTCCATCTGCCTTGCTCGCCGGAAGCTGTGGCTTCCTCATACCGCCTTGAGTTTCGTAAGGCTGGTAAGAAAACAATGACGGTTGAGACCGCCATCCAAATAGTCAAGATCCTGATCGCCTCCTTGAGACGCGATTAGGCACACAGTTCCCCGCTTCAGGCGGGGTTCTTTTTTGTATGTGAGGAGAGACCTCTACAGTCTGTAGAGGTCTCTCCTCCGCAAACCATTATTTAGACCTATTCGTATCTTCGAGTTCGATACCATTATTTCTCAAATCAAACCTGACTATGAAGTTCTCAAAAAATCCTTTTTGACCAACAAAGCCGTAGGGCACTATCCCGCCACCCAGAAATTTCATAAATCCCGCTTCAATACTATAAGATTTGCCTCCAACCGTCATCATAACAGGATAGGTATAGTAAGATAAGATTTTTCCCCCAACGCCAAAAACTTCTTGTTTCGTGCAATGGTCTTGGTCAATACCCAAAACCTCGGCAATTTCCTGATCAAAGAAGCAGCGATCTGAACCGGAGTCTATCAAGACCTCGGACTGAATATAGGAACCGTGATTTGAAATTATGACCGGAATAACCGGTCTTCTGGAATCGCCATATAGTCGATATTTGAATTTCATAATAAAATACCGCCAATCGAAGTATGCAATTCCAGAGGCATACGGGTCATGATCGGGTTGGCATAACCCTGCTTTCGAGCTTCTTCCAGAGCCTCTTTCAAAGTCTTGCCGCTACCGACGACGGTTTCTTCATCTTCTTCTTTAATGGCAACCCAAAGGCCCTTAAATCTTTCGTATATTTTTGTGCGATCTATAGCTTTCATACGATAATTTTAACGCCGCCCGGAGAAAAAACAACTACCTGGACGAATATATTCGTGTTACTATAAGATCGCCATTTAAATCCTTGTCAATCTTCAATCTCTCCTCTAAAGCCCGGCTTCGCAACCCTTACCTCACCTCCCAACCCTCAGCTTTCAGCGCGCCGTTAATTTCATTCATAATTTTAGCCACCTCGTCATCCGTCAGCGTCCTCTCAAAAGATTGGAAAATCAGACGGTAAGCGTAGGAAGTTTTGCCATCCTTTTTAAAGACGTCGAATAAAGAATGCTTAACGAGTAATTCTTTAGCACCCGCTTTATCAATCCCCTTTTCAATTGTTTGCCAAACAGTTTCGCTCATAATATATTCCGGGACGAAAAGAGCAATGTCGCGGACAATGAAAGGATAGAGGGAGAACTTGGTGTATCGCTTGTTGGAAGCGGGTTGGAAGTTCAAGTCTTTTAGGCTCAATTTCTTAAGATCTGCTTTAGAGGCAAAGGATTCGACAAGCTCGGAAAGATTGATCTCGACTATGCCAGTCGGTTGAATTTTAGCTTGCAGAAAAGCTTTACTGATGACATCATCTGAATCGTCTTGGGAATTCGAATGACTTGTAATCACCTCCTTGCCAAGAGTTTCAAGAACTTCTTGAATCAGATTTTCAGACTTCAGACCCTTAACTTTCTTTATTTGTCTGGCGCCAATTGCCAAATGAATTTCTTCTGAGTCTTTCTTGAAAATGTGACCAATTTCAAAGATTTTAATGGCTTCCAAACCAAGAAGGTCAGCATTGAGCGCATTTCTTTCCAGGCAGGCAGCCATTCCAAGACTTAAGTCTGGCCGGGCAAAAGCTTTGTCTTTAGCAAGCGGCTTCAAAGTCTCCACTTCCCCTTTTTCAACCAGGGTGTAAAGACTTACCTCGGAAAAGCCCTTACTTGTAAGAATATTTTTAATCTTCTCACACAGGTAAAAACCAGGATTCATAGTCGGCGGATTTGGAAGTTTGGGAGGCAAGATTCCGACAATATGATCGTAGCCGTAGATGCGGCCTATTTCTTCGACAATATCTTCCTTGATAACGAGATCAAGGCGCTTGTAAGGGATGGTGAGAGACCACTTCCCCGATGTCGGACATAGGGAAGAAACAATTATCCCCATCCTTTCCAGTATTTCCTTGGCCTTATCTAGCGGGATCTTCATACCCAAGCGCTCTTCGAGGTAAGCGGGATCAAATTCAATTATCGTTTGCTTGGTCTTAGCGGGATAGATATCGACAACGGGGCCGAACTTGGCGTCGGGATAATATTTACTAATAAGATGACAGGCATTGGTCATGCCTTGATATGCCAGTTCCGGTGTAATTTCGTTCTCGAATCTTTTTGATGAATCGCTTCTGATGTCATATTTGGTCGAAGTCCGGCGAACGACCGTCGGTTCAAAATTGGCTGATTCGATAATAATCCTCTTGGTCTGCTCCGATATCTCAGCCCTTTTACCGCCTTTGGCACCGGCTACGACCAGCGGACCTTCATCGTCGGCGATAACATTATCACTTGTTGTCAAAATCAGTTCCCTTCCGTCGAGAAGGACGATTTTCTCACCGTCTTTGGCAGGGCGAACACAGAGCGAACCATGAACCTTGTCGGCGGCAAAGGCGTGAAGTGGTTGACCAATATCATACATGACATAGTTGGTAATATCGACAATGGGACTTATGGAACGCTGGCCGATAGAATCCAACAGATTATAAATCCACGGAGGCGAATGGGTTTGAAGAGGAGAGACCTCTACAATGCGAGTCATGTAGCGACGGCAGAATTTGGGATCATTTACTTTTACCTTGGGCTCATCTTTAATATTGACCTTAACCTCCGAAGCCAGCCGGTTCTTCATTTTGAGGCCAGTTATAAAAGAAATTTCACTGGCAACACCTTCATGGGAAAGACAATAGTGAGCCATATCCGGCAAGACTTTAATTTCAAAAACAGAATCGGTTTCACCGGAACCCATCCATCCAGCCTCATTTATATCTTCAACCTCAAATGAATGCGCGGCGAAAAGAGCTTCCAGCTCTTTGGTTGAGGGAATGGGTTTATCAAAATAAGTTTGGAGCCAGTTATGGGAAATTTTCATTTTAGAACTGATTTACCAGCCTCAAATCGCCGTTATAAATATACCTAATATCATCAATGCCGAACTTGAGCATGGCGATCCGATCTAGCCCGAAACCGAAAGCGAAGCCTTGCCATTCGGCCGGATCAACACCGGCAGCTTTCAAAACATTGGGATGGACTAAGCCAGCGCCGCCCACTTCCAACCACTTGCCTTTCCAGCGCATGTCGACCTCAACCGAGGGTTCAGTGAAAGAAAAGAAGCTTGGACGGAAGCGGATTTCCACATCCGGACCATAAAGTTTTCGGAACATGTTTTCGAGCGTGCCTTTGAGATGGGCCATGGAAACATTTTTATCAACATAAAGAGCCTCAACTTGGAAAAACTGGGCTTCATGAGTCGCGTCAGTAGCCTCATTTCTAAAGACTTTTCCCGGCACGATAATCCTCACCGGCGGCTTATGTGTCTCTAAGTAGCGTATTTGCACCGAGGAAGTGTGAGTGCGCAAAACCATTCGGTCTTGGTCATTTTGAACATCTAATAATGCCGAGCCCTGCGATTCTAATTTTTGATCTTTGATATTTAATTTTTGATTTTTTATCCAGAACGTATCCTGCATGTCCCTCGCTGGGTGATCCTTGGGAATGTTCAAAGCGTCGAAATTATGGAACTCGTCCTCCAATTCCGGTCCATCGGCTACTGTAAAACCGATCTCTTCAAAAATTGAATAAATCTGCCGGATAATCTGCGTAATAGGATGCAGACGCCCGACTGGTTGGCTTTTTTCCATGGGATAACTTTAGCAGAAAAGACTCTATTTGGGTACTGTTTGCGAGGCGAGGCCTCGCAAGTTTCTGAGCCACCTCCCAGACTTGAACTGGGGACCTTCGCTTTACAAAAGCGTTGCTCTACCAACTGAGCTAAGGTGGCACTACTTCGCCCCTCGCGTAGGGCTTAATTCTTAAATACTGACTACTTATATAGTATGTCTAAATTTATAATAACGGTCAATGTGAGGGGCTTCGAAGTGCAGGCTTTACTTCTCCCCTATCCTCCTCAAATAGAACGAAGCGCCGTGACCGGTAACGGTGCCGCGGCCGCGAACAGCATCGATAAGTTTCTTGCCATGGGGATTCTGAAGAGCCTGATGCTTGATCTCAACATAGACATTGCGAACTCTTAAGAGAACATGGAAGGCTAGCCATTGGGCTAGGGCGATAAAGGTATGGCGATTGAAGAAATTAACCACCTGTCTCAAAGAGTTATAGGTGCTGGAGATTGTAAGATCGGCCCGCCGTCCAAGTCTGGAAACCGGCGAGGGCTGGCCGGACTTGAGCTCACTGCGCTTCAAGACGATCATCAGGATCATTCCTAGAAGCGAGATATAGAAAGTAATTATAAGTGTATACATTTTTTTGAAGTTAAAGAGCGGGTAACCCAAAACCTACGATTCCAAAACCTTGAATCTCTTGAAACGTCCAATAGCCATTTTCTCCCCGAATTTCTGAGAAGCATTATCGATAAGACCTTTGATCGTCACCTCATTGTTCTTGATGAAAGGCTGGTCATTGAGAACCATTTCGCCGAAATAAGCCTCGAGCTTACCATCAAGGATCTTCTGCTTCATGGCTTCGGGCTTGCCCTTGACCTCCTCGGCAAAAACTTCGGCCGCTACTTTGCGATCGGCTTCGGTAATATCTTCCCGGCTCAAAAACTTAGGATTGGTGGCCGTGACATGCATGGCGATATCTCGAGCCAAAGCTTTGAATTCATCCGTATTGGAGACGAAATCGCTTTCAGAAAGAAGTTCAACCATCGCTCCAACTGTGCCGTTGGAATGAATGTAAGCCTGAACGGTCCCAGAATGAAAGACTCGGTCGCTTTTCTTGGCTGCCAATTCACCGCTCTTTTTTCGAAGAATGACGACGGCCTTCTCGAGATCGCCGTTGGCTTCCTCAAGGGCTTTCTTGCACTGCATGATCGAAACCCCCGTCTGTTCACGAAGTTCTTTGATGGTTTCAGTGGTGATGGGCTTGTTTTTTGGCATATTAGTGATGATATTTTCTAAAGTCCGTTCTTGAGGCTTTTCTTCTAATTCTAATGTTTCCTCCTCGTGAGATTTTTTCCGTCCCCAGATTAGGAGTGGACTGATCATGGAATGGCCGGAAGCCCGGCAGAAATTAGACCTTGGCTATCTTACCGGACTGGTAGGCTTTCATAATCTCGTTCACGAAAAATTGAATGCTAGCCTTGGAAGCGTCATTGCCGACGATCGGATAGGTAATCTTAGAAACATCACAATCGGAACCACACAGTGCGATAACCGGAATATTGAAATCAGCCGCTTCCTTGAGAGCATTCTTCTCATGGCGCGGATCGATAATAAAGATAGCGTCGGGAGCCTTCTTCAAAGAAACAATGCCAAAGAACATCTTCTCCAAAGAAGCGATTTCTTTGTCGATAAGCATTCTTTCCCGCTTGGTGTACTTGGCAAGCTCTCCCTTCTCCCGATCGGAGACGAGTTTCTCATAGCGATCAATCCTCTTCCTGATCTGGCCAAAGTTGCTAACGGTTCCGCCGATCCAGCGGCCATCAACATAAGGCATGGCCTGCATCTCAGCGGCTTGGCGCATTGCAGCCGAAGCCTCCTTCTTGCCGCCGACAAAGAGAATGGTCTTGCCTTCCTTAGCCAAAGTAGCGGCGAAAGTCTTGGCCTTCTCGAGCAAAGACTGGGTTTTCTCAAGATCGAAGATATCGGTGCTGTTCTTGGTGCCAAATATATAAGAAGAAACGGTCGGGTGCCTCCGGGAACGGCCCAAGCCGAAATGAGCGCCGGCGGCAAACATTGATTCGATGGTCTTTTGGGTATCCATAAGTAGTCTTAAAGCTACCAAAATCGGGAAACAAAGTCAAACACTTGCATATTTCCGCAAGCCTCTCTATACTTAAAGATACCATGAAAGTCCTCCTTATCGAAGACGATCAGAAAGTTGTTGAAATGGTTAGAGCCTGCCTTCTGGCTGATAACAACATGGTGGAAGTGGCGACCGACGGAGCCAACGGTTCCTTCTTGGCCCGAAGTTTCGACTATGACGCCATAGTCCTCGACAATTCCCTGCCCAAAAAAGACGGTCTAACTATCTGTGAAGAGGTCAGAGCGGCCGGCCGGATGACTCCCATCCTTTTCCTGACCGTGGCCGATGACCTCAAAACCAAGATGGCGGCCTTCGCCAATGGGGCCGATGATTACCTTCAAAAGCCGTTCTCCCTGCAAGAACTAGAAGCCCGGCTCAAAGCCATTACCCGCCGACCAAATCTGCTCAAGGAGACCGTAATTAAGTCAGGCGACATTGAGCTTAATACGGAAAAGCATTTGGTCATCCGGGCCGGACGGGAGATCCATTTAACTCGCAAGGAATTCAATCTACTCCAATATTTCATGGAAAATGCCGGAGTCGTCCTCTCGCGGGCCCTCTTGATCGAACATGTCTGGACGGCTGAAAGCAACCCTTTCTCCAATACGGTCGAAGCCCATGTCCGCAATCTGCGGAAAAAGATCAATGCGGCGGACGAAGACGATTTTATCGCCAATATCCCCGGCCGAGGCTATGTTTTCAATAATCCAACTAAATCTTCATAAAGATTTTATCGATATTTTATCAAGATTTTATCACTTTTTTATCCGGATTTTATCACTATTTGATACGGATTTTATCTCTCCCTGATAGGCTTAACCTGGTTATGCGTCGACATAACCGCTACGACGGAATCTTGTAGCAGCATTCCCTTGCTTGTGCAGGCAAACAAGGTAAGCGCCGCGCGGCTCGCGTTACCGCGCGGCTTGGCTGTTTATGGAGGTGTCACCTCCGGAGGTAGCACCTACATAGGTGGCACACCCAATTAGGCGTGTTACAATTAAGCAATGGATATGGAAACTTTAGCCAAAGAAGTTCGTGAACAGCGAGCTCTCCTCGAACAGACATTTATTTCGGTAGAAAAGACTCGCAAATATTTCCTCTGGACCCTGGTCGCCACGGTCATCGCTTTCATTTTGCCGTTACTAGCGGCAGCCTTTATTATCCCCTCTTTTCTGAGCGCCTATAGCGAACTTCTTGGTGGCGGAAGTTTGGGGTTGTAGGTTAAACGAAGCTCCCCGCCTTTTAGCGGGGAGCGAAGTAGTGCCGAGGACCAGGATCGAACTGGTGACCCTTCCCTCTTCAGGGGAATGCTCTACCAACTGAGCTACCTCGGCGTCTATCAAATTTAACAATATCACATCTACTTGCCCTTCGAAGCTCCGACTGCGTCCTACCGTAGCCTATGGCGAAGGAGGACTGAAAGGAGGAGCGTAGTAGGGCCAAAACAGCTACCTCGGCGTTCTTACTTTTTCAAAATATTCCCAATACTGCTATTAACGCTACCAATAGCGCTTTGGGCTTGGTTAACCGTGCTATTCAGGCTCTGAATAGAACTTTGAGCCTGCTCATAAAGCTTCATGACGGAATCAATATAGGGTTGAAGAAAATAAAGAGCCCCGATACTGACTCCGATAATGATGACCCAGTAGAAGACTCGAAAGGCGGTACCCCACCGATTGGCTCGGCGCATTTGGCGGAGAATAACGTTATTCTCCTCAACTAATTTATTGGTCCGCACTAACAAGAACTTCTCTTCATCGGTCATTCTTGAATCTTAGCAGAAGATCGTCCGTGCCGCAAAAGCTCTCATGTGCTATATTCTTAAGCGTTCCCTATACACATCAATCGCCCCCGTAGTTCAACGGATAGAACAGTTCCGTCCTAAGGAATAGATGTAGGTTCAATTCCTGCCGGGGGCACAAGAACAATTACTCCTCCTCATTCCCTTTCTTCCCCGTCTTCTCAAACTCCTTCAAAGCCTCGACAATCGGCCCAAACTTGCCGTCCAAGATACCCGGCAAGTTGTGCCAGGACTGCTTGATCCGGTGATCAGTAACCCGGTCTTGGGGATAGTTATAAGTACGGATCTTCTCGGAACGATCACCGGTGCCGATCTGGCCTTTGCGGTCGGCTGAAAACTTCTTGGCTTCGGCTTCTTCTTTGGCCGCTTCAAGTTTGGCGGTCAGAATTTGCAGGGCCTTCTCACGGTTGGCCGCTTGGCTGCGCTCGGCCGTCGAGCGGATGACAATACCGGAGGGCTTGTGAGTCAAACGAACGGCTGTCTCGACTTTATTAACATTCTGGCCACCCTTGCCGCCCGAGCGGGAAAACTCGATTTCCAAATCGGAAGGATTGATCTCAAACTTTGATTTCTTGCGAATAGGCATGATGGCGACCGATGCCGTCGAAGTATGGATCCGGCCCATTTTCTCCGTCTCGGGAACGCGCTGGACGCGGTGGACGCCGGTTTCGAAACGAAGCTCGTCATAAACTCCTTTGCCTTTGATCTCGAGCGAAGCTTCCTTGTAACCGCCCAAGTCATTGGTTGACTGATCAACGATCTTGGCCGACCAGCCCCGAGTTTCGCCGTAGCGTTTGTACATATCGAGAAGCTCGGCCGCGAAAAGGGCTGCTTCATCGCCGCCGGCACCGGCTCGGACTTCCAAAATAACTTCATTAGGCTTTTCGTCAACTTCTTTATCGCCTTCGATAATAGATTTCATTTGCTCTTCGAGAGCGCTTTTCTGTTCGGCAATTGAAGCTAGATCAATAGCCACCAATTCTTTCATGGAAGGATCCTTTTCGGCCAAGGCTTTAGTCTCAACCTCATCGCGGTTGAGTTTCTCATAAAGCCCGGCTAAGTAAGCGGTCTTGGGATTATTTTTGTAGGAATCTAAGTTCATGATGTAAGAAGTATGAAGTCTAGCGTTCGAAGTGTCAAACAGGCGCAAATTTATTGCGCCTGAATGATAGAAACGACCGGGTAGCTATTTCTTGCCCTTCTTGGAGAGACGGGTCTTGAACTTCTCAACGCGGCCGGCGGTATCGATGGTCTTGTCTTGCTTGGTATAAAAAGGATGGGAAGCACTGGAGATTTCCACGTGGAAAGCCGGATATTCTTTGCCATCTGTCCACTTCTCCGTTTCCTTGGTATTGATAGTCGAAGGAATAAGGAATTTGGCCCCGCTGGAGTTGTCAGCGAAGATGACCGGACGGTAGTTCTGGGGATGGATCTCTTTTCTCATGAGAGAGACTTTAGCATATAACAGCGCGGTTCGCAAATTAACTCGGGGAAAGGAGCTAAGAGATAAGAGCTAGGAGGTAAGAAGATATTCAAACCATTAGATCCATGTATCTTCTTAGCTCTTAGCTCTAAGCTCTTACCTCCTCGTATTTCTTTCACTAACGTCGGTTGCTCACATATACATTCTCAAACTAAATACATCAGATGCTATAATGTACCCCAAATGAGCACTCGCTTACCGCGGACCCAGGTCGTTTACACCATCGCTGTGATCGGCTTCATCTTCACGATGCACATGGTCATCCCGATGTATTCGAACTCGAGCTTCCTCTCGCTTTTCGCCGATGAGCAGACCCTGGGCTTGATTTATATGATTTCGGCGGCGGTCTCGATCTTCGGCTTCCTTATTGCCCCCGCTTTCATTAGGAAGATTGGTAATTACACAACCGCCCTCATTCTAGTTTGTTTACAAATCGGCCTCTTTTACGGTCTGATGGCCTCGGAAGATCCCGTAACTTTAGCCATCCTTTTCATTCTTCAAGCAGCCGTCAGTTCGCTCATCGGACTCTGCTTGGATATATTCCTTGAAGTTTACACTGACAGCACCAATGTGGGAGCCGTTCGTGGTCTCTATAACGCCACTCTGAACGCTTCCTGGGTTGTCGCTCCGCTAATCGGCTCAATGCTGATCAGCGGCACCAACAATTACCGCAATACTTATGTGGCGGCTTTGGCTATGCTCTTCCCTTTGCTCTACCTTATCTACCGCAACTTCCCGCGTTTCGCCGATCCAAATTACACCCACCTTTCCTTCTGGCGCCTGGTCAAACATATTTCAAGCAACAGAAACTGGGTTAAACTTTGGCTTGCCAACATCATTCTCCAAACTTTCTATTCCTGGATGGTTGTTTACAGTCCGATCTACCTCAACAAAGTCATTGGCTTCAATTGGGAACAAATTGGCATTATTATCGTGATTATGCTCCTGCCTTTTCCTTTGATCCAATACCCGCTGGGGCGCTTGGCCGATCGGAAGTATGGCGAGAAGGAAATAATGTCCATTGGTTTTGCCATCCTGGGTGCATCGACAATTTGTCTTTCATTTTTCACGATCCAAAGCGTTCTCGTCTGGGCCATTCTCCTCTTTGTAACCAGGATCGGGGCGGCGGCGGCCGAGGTCATGCTCGAAACCTACTTCTTCAAAACCGTTTCTTCCCGCGACTCGGCCGTCTTGGGTTCCTTCCGAATCACCCGTCCCCTGTCGTATTTCCTCGCTCCGGCTATCATGATGGTCGGTCTGACTTTGATTAGTTTTCAATATATGTTCGTGGTCATTGGAGTCATTGTCCTGGTGGCTTTGATACCAGCGATGACGATAAGAGATACGAGATAGAGAAAAATAGGAAGTTCAAATTTCAAAATCCAAATGACAAATCAAATCCAAAGCCTAAAGTTCAAATCCTAGAATGCATTTTGAACTTTGACATTGATTTGTCATTTGGATTTTGAAATTTGGATTTTTCACTTTGCGCTATCAGCTTTTTTCCCCTATAATCGCTCTATTATAACTTAATTGTAAAACGATGTTCAAAATAAAGTCAGTCAAAGCCAGAGAGATTCTGGATTCGCGCGGCAATCCGACGGTAGAAGTCGATTTAATTCTTTCCGACGGTTCCTTCGGCCGGGCGGCCGTTCCTTCCGGCGCTTCAACGGGTAGCCATGAGGCGGTTGAACTCCGCGATGGCGACCCTAAGCGTTATGGAGGCAAGGGGGTTCAAAAAGCCGTTGATAACACCAATAAGATCATTGCCAAAGCTTTGAAAAATGGCAAATATGACCAGAAAACTCTTGATGCCAAACTGATTACTCTTGACGGCACGCCCAATAAGGGAGGCTTGGGAGCCAACGCCATCTTGGGAGTTTCGATGGCTTTCGCCAAAGGTGTCTGCGCCAGCCAGAACAAGCCAGCCTACAAATATTTCAAAGAACTAATCAAGGCCAAAACTTTGACCTTGCCGGTTCCAATGATGAACGTTGTGAACGGCGGTCAGCACGCCGAGAATTCGACCGATATCCAGGAATTCATGATCGTCCCCGTCGGCTTCAAAACTTTCAAAGAAGCCTTGCGAGCCGGAGCGGAGACTTTCCACGCTTTGAAGAAAATTCTCAAGGGCCGCAAGTTGGCTACGACCGTGGGCGATGAAGGCGGTTTTGCTCCCACTCTATCGTCCAATGAAGCTCCTCTAGAACTTATTGTCGAAGCCATCAAGGCGGCCGGCTATGTTCCCGGCCAAGATATCGCCATTGCCCTCGATGCCGCAGCTACGGAATTCTACAAGGACGGCAAATATGTTTTGGCTCGCGACGGCCAGTCTTTCACTTCAGCTGAACTTGTGAGCTGGTACGAACAAATGGTAGCTAAGTATCCAATTATCTCCATTGAAGACGGCTTAGCCGAAGATGACTGGAATGGCTATAAGATGATGACCGAAAAGCTTGGCTCCAAAATTCAACTGGTAGGTGACGATCTTTTCGTGACAAATATTGAGAGGCTAGCCATGGGTATTGAGAAGAAAGTAGCCAATTCGATCTTGATCAAACTCAATCAGATTGGCACGATCAGCGAAACGATCGAGGCCATCAAGATGGCTTCCAAAGCCGGCTATACTTCCATTATTTCCCATCGCTCGGGCGAAACCGAGGACACGACGATTGCCGACTTTGCCGTTGGGACAGCGGCCGGCCAGATCAAGACGGGTTCACTTTCACGAACTGATCGAATGGCGAAGTACAATCAGCTTCTAAGGATTGAAGAGGAATTGGGCAAGAAGGCAGTTTATCCTGGAAGAAAGGCTTTTAAGCAATAGAATTTTGTGGTCTAACTCTTTATCCCCCAAAAGCTGCGCGTTGTGCACAGCTTCTCCCCTAAGTAGTTCAGAAAGTGTTATTGACTATTTGTAATTTTGAAATAGACTTATAACAGGTCAGGATTACTTAACGGAGAAGATCCTTAAATAATACACATAGGGTCCGCAAAAAATCCGGCCTAGCCGGACCAGGACACCACTTTATACTTTCGGAACCTCTCTCCTTAGTAATGTGACCGACTATGCACAAAACCGCCCTCGGGCGGTTTTTGTGTGGTTACGAAGACTAAGCTTGCTTCGGAGTAACCGGCGGAACCGGGGTACCCGGGGTCGGAGGAACTGGCTTGGCCATGTTATTGGGCGGGTTGGTTAACTCCCGCAAGATTCGTCAGTTGCTAAAGTGAACGACGAATAAGTGTATTATAGACTGCCGGCAAGCGCCTTCCTCTTTCCCTCAAAGACTTGACTACTCGTCAACGGCCAAGACGTTATTTTGCCTATAAATCGAGCTCCCCCGGCGTGATGTAATTAGGGTCAAAATTATGACACAAAAATGTATTTATGGACATTTTTCAACCGATTCAAGACTGAATTATTGTTTGGCTTTGCCCTGGTTCTTAACAGCTTGGATAGCCTGGCTAAGCTTCTCTTCGTCAGCCAAAAAAGTCTTCTTCACAACCTTGAAATCTTGATCAAGCTCATAGACCAGAGGAATACCGGTTGGCATATCTACTTCAACAATTTCCGCGTCGGACAATTTTTCGAGATGCTTCATCAACGCTCTCAAACTATTACCAGAAGCGGCAATGATGATTTTTCTTCCGGATTTTATCACAGGAACAATCTCGGCCTCCCAATATGGAATAACACGCTCCACGACCTTCTTTAAATTCTCGGAAAGAGGAATTTCCGACTCCTTTAAATCAGCGTAAAGAGGATCTTTCCCAGGATACATCTCACTTTCCTTGGTGATCGGCGGAAGCTCTACATCATAACCGCGACGCCATAATTTCACCTGAGCTTCACCGTACTTTGCAGCCATTTCGGCCTTGTTCAGACCTTGAAGCGCACCGTAAAAGCGCTCGTTAAGTTTCCAGGATTTGCGAATTTCGATATTTTCTTCGCCTAATTCTTGAAGAACAATATCTAATGTCCGATTGGCACGCTTTAGAACCGATGTAAAAGCCAAATCAAAATCCAAACCAGCTTCCTTCAAAGCTTTACCGCCAATATGAGCCTCCTCTATCCCCTTTTCGCTCAAGTCGACGTCAACCCAGCCTGCAAAACGATTCTCTTTATTCCAAACACTTTGCCCGTGCCTGATTAAAACTAATTTATACATGCAAAGATTATACAGGAAAATATGTTTTGGGCAATTACAGAGGTCCGACCTCTGTGCGCTTAACAACCAAAGCCCCCAAATATCTGATGAAAAGAATGGAAGCCGTGGCAATGAAAACGCCCAGAGCCCAGCCGCCAATAACATCCGAAGCCCAGTGGACGTTCAAGACCAGGCGGCTCAAGCCAATAGCGATAACAATAATAACCGAGAGAACTATCAAGAGTTCCCTCTTAATCCACGAATGAATTCGCGGAACCAAAAGATATGTCAAAGACAGGAAGAAGGCGGCAGCTAAAGCAGCATGAGCGCTTGGAAAGCCGGGATTATCAACCAAAACCTGAAGAGCATTTGGCGGGCGAAGACTGATAAAGAATTCCTTCAAAAGGCCGATGACTATCAAAGTAACGCCAACCGAGGAAATTATTATCAAAGCCGAACGGAATTTTCGAGAGAAAAGATAGGTGAGACCGATGATTATGCCAACAATGCCAAGAACGGCCGGACTGGCTAGGGTTGAAACAAAATCAGCCAAAACCACCGCTTTCAAATGAACATGGTTAAAATTGTCCATGGCAATATTAACCCAGACATCGAAACTGAGTTTGAAAGAATCATTGACTAGTTTTTCAATAACTACAGCCAGAGTCGAGAGAGAAAGAATGTTTAGAATCAACGAGAAAATCTCGTAGCGGCGGAAAATATGAAAACGTAAGTTAACGAATCGATAACCCCAAATAATGAGGAGTGAAAAGAAAATGGCGATTACAACAACTTTACCCATATAGACCGCGGCAAAATGGTAGCCAGCGCCGAAGAAATATCCGACAAAGACGGAACAGACTGCCCAGCCGATTGCTCCGATGATATTAAAAAGCCAAAATTTGCCAGCCGAGGTCTTGGATGCGCCAACCAAGAAAGGCATCAAAGCCCGGGTGGCCGGTGTAAAACGGCCAATTAGCATGGCTTTGCCGGTATGACGATCGAGTAATGACCGAGCTTTATCAATTTGCCGATTGGTTACGAAAAAATATGGCCGCAAGCGGTCTATGAAGGTCAAGCCGTAACGGCGGCCGAGGTAAAAACCTAAATAATCGCCAAGAATTGCTCCACTAACGGCCAGAACAATAACCCAAATTAAACTAAGGGTGCCGACTCGAGCCAAAAAGCCGGCCGTAATAATAGCGACATGACCAGGCACAGCCATTCCAACTAAGGGGACCCCTTCAAGAAAAGTCAACAAAAACAGAATAATATATCCTCCGGAGACAATTAGAGCTTCGAGATTTGCCACCAAAGCAGAAAAAAAAGAAGCGAAAGGCATAGGTTGTTGCTAAAGTATAACACGCTGTGATAGAATATGACCAAGCGATCTAAACCTGCCTCGCGACTTTTAATTTAAAAATAATTAATATTATCGTATAAAATTACGAGTAAAATAAATGAAAAACGTCACAATATACTCGACCCCCACTTGCGTCTATTGCGGCATGGCCAAGACCTTTTTTAAGAGCAACGATGTCCCATTCACTGAGTACGATGTTGCTTCAGACTTGCCCAAGCGCAAAGAGATGATAGACAAGACAGGCCAAATGGGCGTGCCGGTCATTGATATTGGGGGCGAGATGATCGTCGGCTTCGACGAGCCCAAGATCAAGAGCGCCTTGGGGATTTAAGGTTTCCTTGTAAGTACGAGAAGCAAAAACCACCTGTAACGGTGGTTTTTGGTTTAGGTGAGAATGTGTACTTACAACACAGTTAGGAATCTCCAAAAAACTCTTTCCAGTTTTTAGACACTTCATCACAGATATTACTGTTTAATATAAACAGCGCTCTGAGATAGTCATATTTTATTGAAATAGTATAGTCATAAAAATCTAGTCTATTTGGATATTGCTTCATATATTTTTCTATTTTAGTTTTATCATCCTTATCCACAACTCCCCCATTATGAACAATACTATTACGAATTATTCTTGCAACTTCGAATTCCTCCCTGAGTCTCAAATCTGGAATAAATGTAATATCCAATATCTTTTCTAGATAACGAACGGAACGAATAACTCCAGCACCTGGTAAATCTCTATAATTTAACTTTTGCCTTGTTTCCTTAAACACATGATCACATAGACTAGATATCCGCGATTCCATGAATAGAAATACAGATACGACAAACGAACGATGCATCATCTGCTTCATTTCGTACGCCTCGTTTGCTAGATCAGCGAGATAATCATCGAAGTTATCTTCATTTTCACTTGAGAGATGGTGCTTCTTTTGTTCAGATATCTTTTCCCTCTCAATTTCTATTTGCTTCTCATCATCATCGGTAGTAGTTTTTATAAGAACAAGGAATCTTTCAAAATAGCGATTCTTTTCATCGACCATCAAGTTTAAGTAAGTCATATACCAGAATCTAGCTGGTCAAATAGACGATTCAGTCTTTGACCATACTGAAAATAGTTTTTCATAGAATCTTGATATTTCTGAGTATTAGACTGATACTCTGCAAAAGATAATTTCCTGTCTCGTGACCCTTTGCTGGCCTCGGCCAAATCAACGATAACTTGATGCAATAGTGTAACACTATTGATTAGAGCTGCTGTGTAATTAAGCAAAGTTTTCCTAAACTGATTTTGTACTTGAGACTTATTATCAACTAGACCCGCTATTGTATTTTGTTTCAATTTTAATTCATCAGCAATATCTTCAATCTTGTCTTTGAATAAATCGAATGGAATAGGCGTAAATATGCTCCAAAAACTAGCCGACCTCTTATGCAATTCTTTATCTACCGCAATGTATTTATCCAATAGAATGTTTACATCAAGCGCTAGTTGTTTTAATTGTTCCTTATTCATTTTAGTTATTAGTAATTATTTACTATAAAAATGCTGCAACAATTCCGATTGAGAAATGTACTTTGAAGCTTGGTTCAAAATTCCCTTGAGAGTACCCTTGGCAATGGGATTGTGATTAGGAACAATCAATGTCTGGTTCATACCTAACATGACTCGGCGCAATTTGATATGACTCCCGGTTTGATCATGGACAATAAAACCGAAACCTTTCAGGATTTTGATGATATCTTTACCTGAGAGCGCTTTAAGCTTTGCTCCCATAAAGATTTGCAGGGAGTTCAAAGCTGGTAAGGATTGACGGTTCTGGACCAAAACCTAGCAATTTAGAATCCTCACCCTTAAAGAACAGCTTCACGGCATCGATAATATTAGTCATCAACTCTTCAAAAGTCTTACCTTCCGTGACAATCGGAATATTGACACCTTCAGCTGTATAAGTGTTATCTTCATTTGAGACGAAAAATTGGATTATATTCTTCATAACCTAAAGAATAGCACACTTATTTTTTAATTCAATAAGTGCCTGCATTTCGACTGTGTTCTCCGTAGTCTTGGTGTAGGAGGAAGCAACCCCGTGCGTTACGGGGTTGCGAAGTAGTGCGGGTAGCGAGAATCGAACTCGCGTCTCAACCTTGGGAAGGTCGCATTCTGCCACTAAACCATACCCGCCTTCGCTTAGCTGGTTATCCAACGAGGCCGAGGCGAACATTGTTTATAGTATTTTATGACAACTACTGTAAAAAACCGGCTAAGCTACGGCGGGGCAAAGCCCGCTGGAGAAGCTGATTCCTGGCACTATTATAATATCCTTAAAAACCGATAAATGACAACAGCCGGCTCCACCAACTAAGAGAAGGCGATTCGAGTACCTCTGAAGTTGAACCGAAATTA
>JBAYFW010000007.1:0-18382 GCA_041667005.1 Minisyncoccota bacterium
AACGCGCCGTGACGATTGCGGCAGTCAATTTCGTAGTATCCAAGTACAGTATACAAGAGTCGCAAATCACAAAAAACCCTTATCCACAGTTATTGCTTGCAGGTTTTTATCGGTAGCATAATATGGCTAATTTGTGACCATAAGTAGTATGTATTGACGCTGTATTTCATATATGATACACTTTTGTTATAAATATGAAACGCAAGAACAACTTAATTGAGCAGCTAAAAAATTTACCCCACTTTACCAAAAGTACAGTTCGTCAGCTTGGTGCTGGGCTGGGTCTTAAGGATGCAACAATTAGTGTTTACATCAGTCGTTTTCTGAGAAGCAGAGAAATATATAGATTGAAAAATGGCCTATATGTGTCGGCTAGTTTTTTTGACAGAAACAAAGGCGATGTTTCGTATTCTTTTTATCTGGCCAATATTTTACGAAAGCCATCGTATGTAAGTTCGTGGGCGGCATTACAGTATTACAATCTGACTACAGAGGCCATTTACTCTATTACTTCGGTAACACAGAAAGTGACAAGGGACTATCAGACAAAAGCGGGAAATTTCTCATACCAGTCAATAAATGAGGGTCTTTTTTCTGACTTTGTACATGTAAAAAGGAAGTTTGATTTCTTTGTAGCCTCTCCTTCAAAGGCATTATTCGACTTGCTATATTTTAGAACAAATGAGTTTAAGAGTGTTTCTATACAGAATATTAAGACCTTTATAGAAGGGCTACGTATAGATATTGAAGAGATGGATAAAGAAGAACAGGCTAAATTTTACTCATTGATTAAAAAATACTTACATGAGTGAACAGATTAAAACTATTCTGAGGGGGAGACTTGAAGATCTGGCATCAAATGGCGAGATTGATCCGGAAACGCGCCGAAACGCTCTTAAGGAAGATTTGCAGTACTACGTCCTGAACTTCGTTTATCATCACGCGGAATATAGCAAATGGATAATGTACGGTGGCTCCGCTCTTCGTATTATTCATGGACTGGATCGAATGTCGGTTGATTTGGACTTCGAAATCGCACATTCTATAACCGATAAATTTCTGGCGGACTTGAAGAAAGAAATTGAGAGTTATTTCGCCAATACTTACGGTGCGGGTGAGGATTTTCTTACTATGACGATAACTGGTAGAGGATTACTTATGAAATTTCATGTAGGTGATGAATTGAGTTCAGGAAACACATCAAAACAGATTCATGTCAAAATAGACCTTAACTTTTTTGTTGCTCCGGAAGGGAAGATAGTGGTGGAGCATAGACCGATAAATAGAGGTCAGCTTTCTTTTGTCATTCTCACCTATAATATGTCAGCTTTGATGGCCAGTAAGATTGCAGCGATCTTTCTGCGTGATTCACGCAATGTTTACGGCAATATCTATGACTATAAAGGGAGGGATATATACGATTTGCTCTGGTATATGGATAAGAAAACGGTACCTGATTTTGATTATTTAAATGCCAAACTTAAAGAAAATGGATTTGAAGTGCCGGATATTAAAAAGCTTTTTGACAAACTCACAATAGAAATCCTCAATTATCCTAAGATGGACGATCTGCTTAAGGATGACCTGGCACATCTCTTCGAAAACCCGCTCAAATTTAAAGGTTGGTTCGAGCATTGGCGCGAGAGTTATTTACGACTTCTCGACGATTATAAAATATGCATTGTTACGGGGCTTGAAAGAATTGAAATATTTCAGGATTTTAACACTGATATTTTTTCCTTTGTGTATTGGTATAAGACAGAAGAAGGTCGGCTGGTTAGGGTTTATTATGCAGTAAGTGATTACTGGATTGATTCTGGTGACGGTAATCTCACAATTGAAACAGATCCAAAACTGAAAGACAAAATTGAGTTTCGCAGTAACGGCGTAAGCAGTCGTTCGGTTCCAAAGGATAAACTTGAACAGTATGCAACTTTGTTTTATAAAAAAACGGAAAACTATTTCAAAAAAACAAATAAGATCGTGCTTGGCGATAAACTTGTTACCAAGACCATACGCATGACGGCAGATAATCTAAATTTGGCTAAGCAGATTTTGCTAAACATGACCGCTCTGTTGTCGTGCGAACTAGATGATTTAATGAAATAATAGAGACAAACATTTATATGTTTTAGGGGAAAGGTGATTATTTTTGCGCTGTTCTGCTATACTCCCCCTATGCCTCGTCTCCGCCCCCTTTTAACTCAACCCCAACGCTTGGAACTCTCCAAATACTCCGATGTTATCGCCCACCTTCTATTTCATCGCGGCCTTGAGACAGCCGAAAAAGCCCAGAAATTTCTAGAACCTGATTACTCGACTGACATTCACGACCCATTTTTACTCAAAGACGCCGAGAAAGCCGCAGGTCTGGTCATTGAGGCCATTAAGAGCAAAAAAAGAATTACCATATACGCCGACTATGATGCCGACGGGATACCGGGGGCGGCATTGTTTACAGACTTTTTAAAAAGGATTGGCTTTAAAAACTTTGCAGTCTATATTCCGCATCGTCATGACGAAGGTTTTGGCTTGAATGAAGATGCTGTTGAGAAAATTGTGGCTGATAAGAGTGATCTTCTCATCACCATCGACTGTGGCATTACCGATGTAGTCGCTGTTAAGAAAGCCAAGAAGGCCGGCTTAATAGTGATTATTACCGATCATCACGAGCCGCCGGAGGAATTGCCTCCCGCGGATGCGATTATCGATCATCGGCAGGCGGACTGTGCTTATCCGGACAAGAATCTTTGCGGTTCGGGGGTGGCTTTCAAACTTATTCAGGCCATATTAAAGAAAGAGCGCTTTGGTTTGGGGGAAGGGCAAGAGAAGTGGCTTCTGGACTTGGTGGGGCTGGCGACCATGTCGGACATGGTCCCTTTGACGGGGGAGAACCGGGTTTTGGCTTATTACGGCATGAATGTTTTGCGGAAAAGTCCACGAAAGGGTCTGATGGAGCTGCTCCGTAAACTGAAGATCAATCAGCGGACCTTGAGCGAAGACGATGTAGCTTTCATGATCACCCCGCGGATCAATGCCGCTTCGCGAATGGGTTTGCCTATGGATGCCTACAGTCTTCTCGTGGCTGATAACGAAACAGACGCGCGATTTTACGCGGATCATCTGGATAAGATCAATAATGAAAGAAAAGGTGTGGTGGCGTCCTTGGTCAAAGAAGTTAAGAAGCTGGTCCATGAAAGACATGGCTCGGCTATGCCGGCCGTCATCGTTCTGGGCAACCCGCTTTGGCGGCCGTCCCTTCTCGGACTGGTGGCCAATTCCTGCGCGGAAGAATTCAACCGTCCCGTTTTCCTCTGGGGGCGCGATGGTGATGATGTTATCAAAGGCTCTTGCCGCTCCGAAGGGCAGTCCAGTGTCGTGGCTCTGATGCGGTCTGTGTCGGTTGAAGTCTTCTCCCAATTTGGCGGTCATCATCATTCGGGCGGTTTCGCCGTTAGCAATGAGCAGATCCATTTTCTGGAAGTGAAGTTGAATGAAGGGGCGAAGAAGATTAAGGAAGTTAAAGAGAAAGCTCGGGCGGATTTGGATAAGGCTAAAGATGGCAATGGATTAATAGTTGAGGAGACTGGTTTGGATGACGATAATGAAAATGAGCAAATTATCGATTCGGAATTGAAACTCGATGATCTAACGCCCCAATTCTTTGAAGACCTTTCCAAACTAGCTCCCTTCGGCATGGGCAATCCCAAGCCGCTCTTTCTTTTCAAGAATGTTGTTCCCAAAGTGGTTCGCACCTTCGGCAAAGCTCAAGATCATGTCAGTCTGACTTTCTCCCGCACCAACGGCCGCGAAATTTCCGCTATTTCCTTCTTTGGCGCGGCAAATGATTGGGCCAAAATACTCAAAACGGGTGATAAGATTGATCTGGTGGCGACACCGGAGAAGTCTTACTTCGGGGGGAGGGTTGAGTTGAGGTTGAGGGTGGAGGGGGTGGAGAGGAAGTAAATAGTAATTAGTAAACGGTAAACAGGAGAGGTAAGAAGTAAGATTTAAGAATTAAGAAAGGGAATAGTATGGCTGTAAATAATGGTAGAATAGTAGCATTGACAAAATAGGGTTAGTTGGTGTATAATACTACCAGTTTAGAACCTTGAAAATCTTCCGTTCGTCATGGCAGAAAGTGGCTCAGTCGGGACATTTTCTGCTATGACGAAAACCTGTGGTTTAGTCAGATAGCAAAAAATCGAGTGTGTCCCAAGATATGGGATGAGCTCATAGCAAAGAAAGATGAGTTACTATGAATCGTAACGTGTCTGAATTTGGTAAAGAAGTCGGCCTTGTCCACGAGATGATAATTACTGGTCGCAGTGCTGGTGCGGGAGCCCTCTTCTTCACCTTCCTATCCCAAGACAAAGAGTCGTTCACGAGAATTGCCAGACTTGTGAATCTTCAGGCAGTGATCAAGCAAGTCAATCATTCTCTGAAGAAGGTTGAAGACTTCAGGGCGGTTGACGACCTCATTGAGGTCGTAAGCAAAGTGGTGCACAGTTCAACCGCCGCACATTGTATGAGCTGCCCCGATCCGGGCTGGCGAGCTTCGCAACACTTATATGTACCCGAAGAGGTGTTAAGAGAGCACAAGGCAGAAAGAGATGCATTGCCAGTCAATGAACAGGAGGAGTGCTTACTACGGCAGGAGGAAGCGTATAGCAAGTACTTCTTCAATCATCTTATTGGTGACCGCCTACGAGCAATCGGAATTCACCCGGCCGAACTGGCGTTCGCCTTTCGTGGTGTGGAGTCTGATGAAAAGGGCTGGCTTACCAGTGGAGGCTGTTGCAGTGCCGAGGACTTCGCAGTTGCTCTAAAAGGGCTGGTAACTCTCCACAATCTTCTCTTCGAGATCGAGGCCACTCTCTGACTTGCCAAGGCTTCCGGAAGATGCGCCTTAACTTCATGTTGTCCCCCTCAGAGCAAACCGGCTCTGAGGGGGTTTATCGTTTATGAGGAGAAATGTTTGCGAGGCCTCGCCTCGCAATTCTATATGCTAATATATCCCCATGAACATTATCTTCACCGACGGCTCATCTCGAGGTAATCCCGGCCCCGGCGGCTGGGGGAGTGTGGTTGTAACAGGGGTGGAAGATGGAAAGCAGACAGCCGAGTCGGCAATAATTGAATTGGGTGGGGGAGAAAAAGAAACCACCAACAACAGAATGGAAATAAAAGCCGCTATTGGTGGATTGGGAGCCACGGAAGCGGGCGCGGAAGTTACTATTTACACCGATTCTTCTTATTTAATAAATGGAATAACCAAATGGATCAAGGGTTGGAAGAGGAACGGCTGGATAACCAAAGCCAAAGAGGATGTTTTGAACAAGGACCTTTGGATGGAACTGGACGCGCTCGTCAAAGACCGAGCTGTGACCTGGAAATATGTGGGCGGGCATGTGGGCATTATTGGCAATGAACGGTGTGATACTATTGCCACGGCTTTCGCCGATGGTGTGCCGATGAATCTTTATAAAGGGCTCCTTAGCGCTTACACACTTCCTAATATATTAGATATTTCCCATAATGAAGGTCTTCAGGACAGTAAGAAATCCTCATCTTCCCACAGCCGCGCCAAGGCTTATTCTTATGTCAGTTCCGTGGGCGGAGTTATAAGGGTTCATCATTCCTGGGCCGATTGCGAAAAGCTGGTCAAGGGCGCGAGGGGAGCGAGGTATAAGAAGGCGGTGGATGCTGGGGAGGAAAAGAAGATTGTGGAGGAGTTTAAGGCGTTTTTGGTTTAAAATTCCTTCATTCTTTTTTGAACGCTTTTTTATTCTTTCTTTATCACTTTTTGATACGGATTTTATCTCCTAGGAATAGAATGGGGTAATGTCCAAGAAAACTTTTCTTTTCTGGAGCGTGTTAATTGCGACCGCCTTTTTCCGTCTCTCCGGCTTATTCGCACCATCTCCACCAAGCTTAGATTCCTGCCTCAAGAAGATTACCAAAGGCTCAGGTTTTATCGTGACACAACCTGAAAGCAAAGAAAGCGGCCAAGTTTTCGTCATTTCACCGGAAAAACTTTCTATTTCTGCGACCGGAGAGGAATGCCAAGACGCGCCGCTCATCCGAGTCAAAACCAAACTTTATCCTAAATTCTTTTATGGCAACTTCGTAACTTTTGAAGGGAAGTTGTTGGAGCCAATTAATTTCGATAGCGGTGATCGGACTTTCGATTATGTGGGCTATTTGGCCAAAGATGATATTCACTTCGAAATGAAAAGCGCGTTAGTTAAAGTTTCCGATGATGCTCAAACCAGCTTAAGCTCAAAACTTTTTGGTTTAAAAAGATCTTTTATTTCTAATTTGGACAAAACATTAGGCGAGCCGCACGGCGCCTTGGCGGCGGGGCTGGTGGTAGGGGAGAAAGCTGCTTTGGGCAAAGATCTCCTGGAAGCCTTCCGGATCGTGGGCCTTATCCATATCGTCGTTCTTTCCGGTTATAACATCACGATTGTGGGCGAGACGATGCGTAAACTTCTCTCGTTCCTGCCGCGAGTTTGGGGGATTATTTTCGGAGCGATCGGCATTATTCTTTTCGGCATCTTGGTTGGCGGGGGAGCGACCGTTGTTCGTTCCTGCTTCATGGCTTCCATCGCTCTTTTTGCCGATCTCATCCGCCGCGACTACAATGTTCCTCGGGCCCTCATTTTGGCCGGACTGATTATGGTTATCCAAAATCCCTTAATCTTGCTTCATGACCCTTCTTTCCAGCTTTCTTTTCTTGCCACTCTCGGCCTTATTCTTCTGGCTAGTCCCATCGAAGCCTATTTGGGCTGGGTGCCGGAAAGATTCGGCATTCGCGGCATCGTGGCCTCCACCTTCGCCACCCAGATTTTCGTTTCGCCTTTCATCTTGCACATGATGGGGCAGATCTCTATTATCGGTCTGGTGGTCAATATTTTGGTTCTGCCTTTCATTCCTCTTACTATGCTCTTTGTTTTCCTTCAAGGTTTGGCCGGTTTTATTTACATGCCACTTGCCACTTTTGTCGGCTGGGGAAGCCACCTTCTTCTTTCCTACGAATTATTCATGGTGAATAGTTTCGCCAAAATGCCGTTTGCTTCGCTCACCGTGCCGCCCTTCTCATGGTGGTGGGTGGGGGCATTTTATGGGGTGTTTGGGGTGGGGTGGGTAATTGCAAAAATCTTTTTGAAGTCAAAAAATCAGAAAGAAAAATTAAGATAACAATTTCTTATGAATAATTATAATAATAAAACAGCATATTTTATATTTGTTATACTATCTAACATGTACGCTTTTATTGATGAAAGTGGTGATCATAATATGGATACAAAGACATGGGATAACAAATACACCATATTTGTATTGGCCCTTGTCTTAATTGAAAAGAATAGTTACGAAGTAATTGATGGGGGCCTTAAAAAAATCAAGAAGGATATATTTGGTAGTGAGAATTTTATTTTACATACAAAGGAACTCAATAATCCAAATGTAAAAACATCTGATCCACGAAATAAGGTTATCTGTAATGCAGAAAAAAGGGCGGAATTTTATGGAAAACTCAATAAATTTATTGAGGATGCACCACTTAAGACGAGTTACATGGTTATTAAAAAACGTGAATTTGCTGATCAATATACAAATCCGTCTGATCCGTACGAAATTTCTTTTGAGAATCTTCTAAATAGGATATTATTTTATTCAAAATCAGATAGTATAGAGGTGTATCCTGAGTGTCGCAAATCCGATCTGGATAAGAGCTTCTTGGCTGAATATGCAAAGTACTCAATAAGAGGAATACAGTTTCACAGCCCTGAAGAAATCAAGAGGAGAATTAAAAAGGTTGAATTGAAGGATAGGAAGGAGAATATCAGCGGCCTACAAATTGCAGATCTATTGGCGAATCCTGTAGGACGCCATTTCTGTGGAATAAAGCCTAAACCAGTTGGAAATGAAGTTCCTTATACATTGGCTCGTAGCAAGCTAGCAGGAAATAAGGATACTTCTTTAACAGTGTTCCCAGAAACGAGAAAAGCGCCGTTCTAATGGACTGCGCTTTTCTACTCTTTGTATACTACCACAGTTCGATAGTTATTACTACTAGATATCCCCTAAAAATATGGCTACAGATAAGGACCCCATCTAAATTATCGTCACTAACTTACTGGCCCTCGAGAAATTATCTTCCACGAAATGCCAATTGAGGTTGGCAAAGAAGTCTTCGATGTAAGCCTTCTTGCCGGATGGTTGGTAATCGGCTACATAGGAGTGCTCCCACATATCGAGAGCCAGGATGAGAGCGCAATCTTGGAGTTGACCGAGATGTTGTTCGTCGACCCAGGCGTGAAGGAGGCGGTTGTCCTTACGGTCGAAGTAAAGCATAGCCCAGCCGATCCCGCGGGTGAGAGATATGGCTTTGAATTCAGTCAGCCAAGACTCGAATGATCCCCAAGTTTCAATGATCATCTTTTTGAGTTCACTCTTTTCACTCATGGGCTTGGCACCGCCCGAGAGGGAACCGAAATAGGATTCATGGTTCCGTATGCCGTTGTATTCGAAGCTGAAACGGCGGTGAAGCTCGCCTAAGAGGTAGGTGTTCTTTTCGCTCTCTTTCATAAGCTCGGCGATCTTCTCTTGAACTAGGTTGGCGTGTTTGACATAGCCGGCGTAAAGCTTCAGATGCTCTTCGATATTTTTGGCTGAAATACCTTTAAGTTTTGGGATATCAAATGTTTTTGGGGTGAAGGTTTTCATGGGTTTTGACTTGCGAGGCGAGGCCTCACAAGATTAACTGGTAATAGCTCTATTATACGTTATATTTGGGAACGATTTGTGAGGCGAGGCCTCGCAAATCGAGATCTTCATTCTTTTTTTATCACTTTTTGATACGGATTTTATCTCTCTTCGATATGATAGGGTTATGTCTGGGAAATTATTGAAACCATTAGTAATTGTTGCTACCGCCACCGCCATTGGTAGCAGCTTTGGCTTTTATGTTTGGAAAGAGAACCAACGGCCGCCTATTTTAGAAATTTACGTTTTCGCTCTATCGAGTGGCCGTTCGATGTTCATTCGGACGCCTGAAGATTACCGCTTGCTTATTGACGGCGGTTCCAATGGGGAAGTGATTCGAGAATTGACGAAGATCTTACCTTTCTATTCTCGAAGGATTGATGCTCTTCTGGCTACCAATACTGAGGGTCGAAACCTTGGCGGGCTGATTGAAGTGGTTAATCGTTACAAAATTGGTCTGGCCTATTTGCCTGAATACACGACACAAAGCCTTGGTTTGGCCACTTCTACAGACGAAATAAATCAGATCCTTCTTACAACTTTAGAGAAAGGGAATATTCCAATGAAGCTATTGCAAGCCGGAGATCGTTTGTCATTAGATTCAAAGACGACTCTGAATATTCTTTTCCCAGCTCTAGCTCAAGATTTTGCTTATTCCAAAGCCAGTCCGCCGGAGATCTTATTTAAGGTAGCTTTTGGCCAAACCTCGGCTATATTCTTGGGAAACGCTACAAATAAGGTTCAGAAATACATTGTCGGGCAAAATCTTGCTACATCCGGCAGTCATTTGAATTTTGAATCCGACGTTTTGATTGTTACCCATAGCGCGATTGTCGGCAATCTGAATGCCAACCTAATGAGTGAAATCAGCCCGGATTATTTGATATATTCCAAGACCACCAGATCTTCAGGTTCTTCAATAGCCAAAGTTACCGATTCGGCTAGCACCAAAGAGAATTTAAAAAAGACAACTTCAAAAGACAAGACTTCTGGCAGACCCAAGAAAATCCCGGTTGATCCACTGGCAAGCTTATCTGATTCCGCGCGATTTAACCTGAAAGAAAAGGGAAGCGTTAAAACAGTTTCCGACGGTCAGACTTTAAGTATTGAACCATTCAAATAAAAAATGGCCCTCGCCATTTCATTTCTCTTTTTTCCTAGTCCCCAGTCCCTAAAACCTAGTCCCTAAACCCTAACTCCTAATCCCTCTGCGATTCAGTCCCTAACTACTAATCCCTAAATAAGTCCCGCCTTCTTTAGCGTAAGAAAAGCGCCATTCTTCTCAATCGTTCGTAGAGCCCTAGTAGAGATATTCAAGATCATTGTCTTCTTCAATTCAGGAACGTAAATCCGCTTTTTCTGGAGGTTGGGATATTTGCGGATATTGCCGCAAGGATTGAATTGAGTCGCACGAGTCCGATTGGAGTATCGACCTCCCATAATTGAGCCTCGTTTGGTTATTGCGCAGATTTTGGCCATGGATGTATTAGAAGGGTATGCTAACATGGGCATATGAGGTCTGTAAAGGCCACTAATGACATATCACTGTAAACTGTAAACTCCTACCATCATGATCATCCTAATCTCCATCATCATCCTTATCTTTTCCGTTATCATCCACGAAGTCGCCCACGGCTTCATGGCTGAATATTTGGGCGATCCGACTGCCCGTTTGCAGGGACGATTGACCTTGAATCCGCTCAAGCACCTTGATCCTGTCGGTTCCATTATTGTTCCGCTTATAACCTCCTTGGCTGGTTTCACCTTCGGCTGGGCCAAACCGGTTGAATTCAACCCATACAATCTCAAGAACCGCCGCCAGGGAGAATTCCTGATCGCTCTGGCCGGACCGCTTTCCAATCTGCTTTTGGCTTTAATATTCGGAATAGTTATCCGCGTGGCTATTGGAAGTTCTCAGATTTCTATGCCTTTCGTGGAGATGGCTTCGTATATAGTTCTTATAAATATCATTTTGGCCGTATTCAATCTGATACCTTTGCCACCCTTGGACGGCTCCAAGCTGCTATTTGCCTGGCTGCCGGAACAATACGGCCGGGCCCGGCTGATCATGGAAACCTACGCCCCGTTGTTTATCCTAGTGGTTGTCTTCTTTCTTTGGCAGGTTATTTCACCGGTAATACCGTACATATATAGTCTTATTACGGGAATAGCTTTGTAATAGGAAAATTTCCTTATTTCTTGCCAGATTTGATCTCTTGTGCTAGTTTTAGCCCATTGCCGTTGGGCAAGGTACATTATAGGCAATTTGAGTAATCGGGCGGCTATCAAACTAAAGGCCAAACGGTGAAGAATTCAGGATTGCCAGGAAGAGGAGCTGGGAGGTATGAGCTAAGAGCGTTGTTTTCTCTTCCTACCTCTTATCTCCTAGCTCTTAGCTCTAGTTTCTCATTACTAATTACTAATCTCTAACCAATGCCAACTATTAACCAACTGACCAAATCGAGTCGCAAGCGTTTCAAGCGCAAGTCCAAATCCATCGCTCTTACGCGCACTTTCAACACGATCAAGAACCATCCTATTTTCTTCCCCGCTCCTTTCAAAAGGGGAGTTTGCGTCAAAGTAACGACCAAAACTCCTAAGAAGCCGAACTCGGCTATTCGTAAGATTGCCAGGGTCCGCTTGACCAATGGTATGGAAGTCACGGCCTATGTTCCGGGAATTGGACACAATCTTCAAGAGCATGCCGTCGTTTTGCTCCGGGGCGGCCGCGTCAAAGACGTCGGTCTTCGCTACTCGATCGTCCGCGGTGTTCTAGACTGTGCCGGCGTCGAAGCTCGCAGGAAAGGTCGAAGCCAGTATGGCAACAAGAAGCCGAAGGCGGCAAAAACAGCCTAGGGCAAAAGTTAAAAGGCAAAAATTAAAGTAAAAAATACAAAGTACTAAATTTCTAAACTTTAAATTTTAAACTTTCACTTTTGACTTTTGACTTTAAACTTCTAACTTAAATAACATGAGACGCAAACTAAACATCAAAAGGGAATTGCGAGCCGATATCAATTACGATTCGCTCAAACTGGCCAAATTCACCAATTACATCATGGAATCCGGCAAGAAAAACATTGCTCGGAAGATCGTGGCTGATTGTATGATTGCCATCAAAGAAAAAGCTAAAGTCGAGAATCCTCTCGAAGTTTTCGAAGCCGCTCTCAAGAATACTTCTCCGGCTATGGAAGTCCGCTCCCGCCGCGTCGGTGGTGCTAACTACCAGGTTCCGCGCGAAGTTCGTCCAGAGCGTAAGCAGGCTCTCTCTATGAAATGGATTATTGAAGCTGCTCGTTCCAAGAAAGGCGCGCCCATCCACCTCAAACTGGCCGACGAGATCGTGGCTGCCTCCAAGAACGAAGGCGAAGCCGTCAAGAAGCGCGAGAATGTCCACAAGATGGCCGAAGCCAACAAGGCTTTTGCTCACTTTGCCTGGTAATTTTCGCGAAGCGAAAATTATCCCGAGCTTGTCGAGAGATTTGCTTGCGCGAAGCGAGTCGAGGGATTTAAATTTCAATAAGCGTAAACAACTTGATGTTCCAATTTGGAACATCAAGTTGTTTAAGGTACGATTTTGGTATTTATAATCAAAATTAAAATTTGTCTCTTCAAATTTTATGATAGAATTGTTCCGTGAAAAAAGAAAAAATTATAGAAACAAGCCTAAATATACCCGTAACTCCGGAATTTGTAGAACGCCGGATTCATTTGATTCGTGGCCAGAAAGTAATGCTTGATAGTGATCTGGCGGAATTGTATCAAGTCGAGACAAAGAATCTGAATAAAGCTGTAAAAAGGAATATCGCCAGATTTCCTGGTGACTTCATGTTTCGGCTTACGAAAAAAGAGATCCAAAACTTGAGGTTCCAAATTGGAACCTCAAGTTGGGGAGGTGGCCGCTATTTACCGTATGTTTTTACAGAATTAGGTGTTGCTATGCTTTCTTCGGTACTTAAAGGTGATCGTGCTGTCCAAATGAACATTTTCATTATGAGAGCCTTCGTTAAACTTCGCGAGCTCTTGGCTACTCATGCCGATCTGGCTCGGAAGATGGAAGAATTGGAAAAAGAGCAGAAAAAGCAAGGCGATCATTTACTGGCCGTTTCTTCGGTCTTGAAAAGGTTGATGGACGAAGGTGCCAAGCAGAAGGATGCTATTGGTTTTTTGGCATAACAAATTTGATTATTTCCCACTTTTCCTGTATCGTATTGTTCATCAAGCAGTCTCTGCTTTTTTATTTATAAGCATCATTTTATAAGCTCAAATCCATGAACCGCGACTACCCACTTGAACGCATGCGCAACTTCGGCATCATCGCTCATATCGATGCCGGCAAAACGACGACTTCCGAACGCATCCTGTATTACACGGGCATGATCCACAAGATCGGCGAGGTTCATGACGGCGAGACGACCACCGACTGGATGGAACAGGAAAGGGAGCGCGGCATCACCATCACGGCCGCCGCCGTGACCTGTTTCTGGAATCCTACTTATATGCCCAAAGCGGATGTTTCCAAGAAAGTCCGTTTCAATATTATCGATACTCCAGGACACATCGACTTCACTGTTGAAGTTAAGAGATCTTTGCGCGTACTCGACGGAGCAGTCGTCGTTTTCGATGGGGTGGCCGGCGTTGAGCCCCAGTCCGAGACCAACTGGCGCTATGCCGACGATGGCAAGGTACCTCGCCTCTGCTTCATCAACAAGATGGACCGGATGGGCGCTTCTTTCGAGCGATCCTACAAGTCTATCCTCGAAAGATTGAACAAGAACGCCGTTCGTTTCCAGATCCCTATCGGCCTGGAAGGCGATCATATCGGTGTCGTCGACCTTATGCGAATGAAAGCTTTTTATTTTGAAGGCGAGAAGGGTATCAATATTATCGAAAAAGAGATTCCGCCAGAATTGCTGGAAGACGCCAAGAAATACCGGGCCGAAATGGTCGAAAAGATCGTCGAACATGATGATGTGGCTATGCAGAAATATTTGGACGGTAAGGAAATCCCTATGGACGAGCTCAAGAAAATCACCCGCAAAGCCGTCATTGCCAACGATCTTTTCCCTGTCTTTACCGGTTCGGCTCTGAAGAATGTCGGCGTTCAGTTGGTTCTCGACGCCGTCGTCGATTATCTACCATCACCTCTCGATATCCCGGCTATCAAAGGCATTGATCCTAACACTGGAGGGGAAATCTTCCGCCACGCCGATGACAGCGAACCTTTCTCGGCTTTGGCTTTCAAGCTTCAGAACGATCCTTTCGTCGGACAGCTGACTTTCTTCCGTGTTTATTCCGGTACGATCGAGGCCGGTACTTACATTTACAATTCTTCCACGGGCAAAAAAGAGCGTCTGGGCCGGATCGTCCGTCTGCAGGCCGATCAACGCGAGGAAGTTAAGAAAGTCTTCGCCGGCGAGATCGCCGCGGCTGTCGGTCTCAAGGATGCTCTGACTTCTCATACTTTCTGCGACGAGGACAAGCCGATCGTTCTTGAAGTTATCAAGTTCATGGAACCGGTCGTTTCTCTCCGCATCGAGCCCAAGACCAAGGCCGACCAGGAGAAGATGGGTATGGCTCTGCGCAAGCTTGGCAACGAGGATCCCACTTTCAGAATTTCCTCAAATCAGGAAACAGGGGAAACGATCATTTCCGGCATGGGAGAGCTCCACTTGGAGATCATGGTTGACCGGATGAAGCGCGAGTTTAGCGTCGAAGCCAATGTCGGCGAGCCGCAAGTGGCCTATCGCGAGACGATCATGAACAGCGCCGAAGCCGAGAACAAATACATCAAGCAAACTGGTGGTAAGGGTCAATACGGCCATGTTCGGATCACACTGAAGCCGATGGAACCCTGGCCGGAAGGGGAGAAGATTCCCAAAACCGTCCATCGTTACGATGATTTCGAATTTATCAACTCGATCAAAGGCGGCGTTATTCCCAATGAATTCATCCCGGCCGTCGAAAAAGGCGTCCATGAAGCCATGGATCGTGGTATCGTGGCCGGCTACAAGATGGTCAATGTTTCCTGTGAGCTAACCTTCGGTTCCTATCACGATGTCGACTCCTCGGAAATCGCCTACAAGATCGCCGCTTCCCAGGCCTTCCAAGACGCCGCCAAGCGAGCCAAGCCGGTCATCCTCGAGCCGATCATGAAGCTCGAGGTCGTCTGCCCGGAAAAGTACATCGGCGACGTCAACGGTTCTATTGCCTCGAAACGCGGCCTGATCGAAGGTCAGAACGCCAAAGGTCAGAATGTCTCGATCATCGCCAAAGTTCCGCTCTCGGAAATGTTCGGCTATACGACCCAGTTGCGCTCGATGACTTCCGGCCAAGGCAGCGCCATGATGGAATTTGATCATTATGAGGTAGTTCCGGCTAATGTGGCCTTGGAGATTGCTGAAAAAAGGAAATAATATTGCAGTTTTGGTTGACGGATAAAAAACTGGCATGGTAAACTTGTGTTTGTAAGCACTCGCATGTCATTGGGTAGTTTGCCCAAGATGATGTTATCGGCTAAAGCTGGTGGCGAGTCCTCAAAGGCCCGAATAGGGCCTTTGTTGTCTAGAAGACGCTGAAAAAATGCAATAGACCGTCATTCTTTCTTCGTAAAATGACATGAATTTTAATTTGTTCTGAATTCAAAAGTCCAAAACCTCTAATTTCCCAAAAGTGACCGACTGAGCCTGCTTTTTTCGTTAGTCTGTGCCTGCAGACCGACTTAGTATTTTGGATAATTTGTATTGCCTGAGAAAGTAATAAAATTCGTCTGTTTTGTTCTTGAAATTCTCGAAATTTCCGGCCCTTGCGTATTAGGTGATTCCAACCATGCTTATTAAAGTATACCCTCTCGTTATCTAGAGCTGGGCAGATGATAGAGCCAATCTTTCTATAAAATTTCTTGGCTTCATCAAGTAATTTTGTGTCATTTATATCTAACATTCGGACAACTTTATCAAACCCAAATGAAATCCTTATCAAATAGCGATAAAATCCGTCTAAAATTTGACCTAAAACCGATGATTCTCCACAGGACTACTGTTGTTAATAATGGGGGGGGTGTTAAACTTAGGCCAGTTGCAGAGGTCTGACCTCTGCAGATGGTTCTGTTTATATCCGTTATTATTTTTATTTACTAGTTAAATTTTATTATGAAAAAAATCATACTTTCTTTATTAGCCCCGCTCGCAGTTTTTGCGGCGGTCGTTTTCGTTTCACCGACAACTAGCCAAGCCCAAGCCGCCAATTGTCCTGCCGGCTTCGTTTGTACTCCGATTACAACTCCGAACGTTACGCCGGCTAGCCCGACGCCTGATAGTTGTCCCGTCATTATTATCGACGGGTATAGATATTCCTTAAATCCCTGCCGTATATCCATGGAAATGATCGATGGTGCCGGAAATAAGCCCTTTAGCATCACGGTCAACCAAGTAGGTGGGTCCGAAAAGAGTTATGGGATCACGAGATATGGGTACGGCGAAAACCTTCCGATGTATTCGATACTTGGTGATTCTGGTGTAGGGGCCTATGGAAATCAAAAGATCAATTTTTATTTCAATGACAGCGTTTTGAATTCCATCAATAGCCAGATTCAGTCGTATACCGGAAGACTTCCTCTACATATCTTCCATAGTTCCGAGAGGAATGATCAGAATTATCTTTATTTGGGAATAGATCTTAAAGTAAAGCCTTCTCAGATCACCGCTTCATCTTCGGCATTAGCTACTCTCTCGCTTAATGCCGCTTCCCCGATTACTTCCACGGTCCTTGTAACTGATAAAGTGAATAATTCATATTCGGCTTTACCGGTTTTGGTCTTCGATATTGGAGCGCAGAATGATAATTTACTTCTGAAAAATGTCGATGTACAGATTATCCCTTCGACACAGGGGTCCACAGGAAAGGTCAATACAGCCTATCTTTATCAAGGAAGTACTCTCATAGCATCGGCCGCGGTTAGAAATGATATAGCTTCTTTCTCTAATATTCCTACAGGAGCGATTGGTGGCGATATTCCTGCCCATACAACAAAAGGTTATACCATCAAAGCCGATGTTAGTGGCGTTGGTACCGGCAACGGCTACACGATAAAGGCGAGCGTTATGGATGGGGGAATCTCGGTCATTGGTCGCTCAGGAATACTTGTCAAAGTTGTTGGTTCGGCCAAAGGCTATCCAATAACGGTTGTTAGCTCCTATTCCAACGGTACTGCTCCGCAGTTTAGTCTGGCCAGCACTCCCTCGATAAGTAAGACACTTTTATCTACTGATCCATATGGAAACGCTAGTAGTACCTTCATGGCAATCTTTAATATCATTGTCAGCAACACAGGTAGTAGTGATATTGTCATTCCGCTACCAGGCGCAAGTAATTTACCTGTAGCACGTGCTTTTGATTTTTCCATTTATAAGAATGGCGTAGTGTACAACAATCTGCCCGGTTCCGGAAACCCGGTTATAAATGGCCAGGTTAGCTATTCTCAGCCTTCAGGTTCTAGATTAAGCACTGATGGCATGTCGTTTGTTGTTAGTCGTAATCAAGTCGTGACTATACCGGTTGTTTATATTTTCCAGCTTCGCAATGTCGGTTCAGATAGTTACAATGTTGGTCTGAATAGTATCAACTGGCTAGATGTAAACAATAAGTTCCAGACTATAAGTTATGCCGGTAATCCGGCTTGGAGAACCATAGAAGGTGGCGGCTCGTCTAACGGCGGAAGCGGCGTCCCAACGGCTTCCACTCCGCAGTTCAGTTTGCTTAGCCGACCGGTAATCTCCAAGACTGTTTCAGTGACTGATCAGAATGGCAATAGCGTTACGAATTACAGGACAACCTATAACATATACGTTAGCAATATGAGTAGCACTGATATAAATATTCCGCTGGCTAACGGTGGAGGTATTCTTTCTGTTGCTAAAGCTTTTGATTTTGAAATATATAAGAACGGCGTCATATATAACAGTATGCCGGGTTCAGGAAACACTGCCATAAATGGCCAGATTAGTTATTCTCAGCCTACAGGAACGACTTTGAGTTCTGATCGGGGTACATTTGTTGTTCAAAGAAATCAGAGTGTAACAATACCGGTTATGTATAGCTTCCAGGTTCCTAATGCTGGATCCAATAGTTACCATGTCGGAATGAACAGTATTAACTGGCTTATTCCCGGGAATTACTTTAAAACTCAAAGCTTTAGCGGTAATTCAGCTTGGAGGACTATTGATGAGGGTTTGACTTCGACAAGCCCTTCAGGATCTTCTGTTGGTATCCCAACATCCTCATCGACATCTTCCGCTAGTGCGGCTTGTTACCAGTTTAACCTCAACCTTCGCCGCGGTGATGCCAATCCTGATGTCTACATGCTCCAGACCCTTCTTATTGCCAATGGCTTCGACATTCCAAGCGTTACCTCACGCTTAAATTCCAAGGGAACTTTCGATGCTGATACGGAAATGGCCGTTATCAAATACCAGAACAGCAAAGGAATTCCAGCAACCGGTTTCTTTGGACCTCTGACTCGAGCTGCTTTGAGTGCATCCTGTGGGAGTCCGTCACCTCGACCGAATACAACGCCGGATGCTTGTCCAGTAGGTTTTATCTGCAACACTAT